>CBDTTT010000047.1:0-8561 GCA_965363345.1 uncultured Chromatiales bacterium | reverse complement strand
CCTCTCATTCTTCTTTCTGGTGAGACGCAAAACGACGGTACAATTGTTTGGGTTTGTAAGCCTGGTGCAAATATGGACGCTAAATACCTGCCTTCGACTTGTCGTGGGTAAGTAGTAAAAATACTAGAAAGCCCGGCATCGCCGGGCTTTTTTTATTGCTGTTTCCTTTGGTTTTTTTTCTTTCAGACTCGTTCCAACGCCTGCTTACAGGCATAATCACCCACTATGGCTGCAAAAAGCATATTTCTGATCGGTCCAATGGGTGCAGGTAAGTCGGCTGTTGGGCGGAAGCTCTCCAGTACTATGGGTTTCGACTTTTCTGATAGCGATGAAGTTATCGAAGAGCGCACCGGCGTGGATATCCCTTTCATCTTCGATAAAGAGGGTGAGGCAGGCTTTCGGGTGCGTGAGGCCAAGGTGATTGATGATCTGACCCTGCTCGATAGCGTCGTGCTGGCTACGGGTGGTGGTTCCGCAATGGATCCGGACAGCCGCAACAAGATGGCTGCTCGCGGGGTTGTGGTGTATTTGCATGCCTCTGTAGAGCAGCAATTGGAACGCACCCGTAAAGGCAGAGAGCGGCCTTTGTTGCGGGATAAAGACCCACGTGACGTGCTTGAAGAGTTGATGGCCATTCGTGATCCGCAATATCGTGAAATTGCCGATATCACAATCGAAACCGATGGGCGTCACGTGAGCTCAGTAGTCCGTGAGATCGAGAAAAAGTTGGCGGAATTGCCGGGAGCATAGACTGCAGCATTCAGGTTCTATCCGGATATTGATCCCGCCCCAATTAAAGACAAAAACAATAAAAGATACTGAAAATGATTACCGTTACTGTAGATCTGAAAGAACGCAGTTATCCGATTCTGATCGGCAGCGGCTTGTTGAACCAGCCAGGCTTGCTCGATCCTTTTTTGGATGGTCGCGATGTACTGATTGTTACCAATGAGTCGATAGCGCCCCTATACCTTGAGCCAGTAAAGCAAATGCTAGGCGCATCCCGATATTCGGTAGTCATTCTTCCGGACGGTGAAGAGTACAAAAATCTGACAACCCTCAACATGATCTTTGATGAGCTGGTTGCACAACGCTTCGGTCGCGATTGTGTACTCGTGACGCTTGGTGGCGGTGTTGTCGGTGACATGGGCGGTTTTGCTGCTGCCAGTTGGCAGCGCGGTGTTGATTTTATTCAGGTGCCGACGACCCTATTGGCGCAGGTTGATTCAGCTGTTGGCGGCAAAACGGCAGTAAATCACCCCGGTGGCAAGAATATGATTGGCGCTTTCCATCAGCCGCTGTGCGTGTTGGCCGACACCAGCACCTTAAAGACTCTGCCCGAGCGTGAGTTCAGCGCAGGGCTTGCCGAAGTTGTTAAATACGGCCTCATTAAAGATGCTTCTATGTTTGATTGGCTGGAAGAGGTTGCCGGCCAGCTCATTCTGCGTGACCCCGACTGCCTGATTCATGCAATCCAGCGCTCTTGCGAGACTAAGGCCGAAGTTGTTGCCGCTGATGAGCGCGAACGTGGTCAGCGGGCCTTGCTAAATCTGGGGCATACCTTTGGTCATGCAATAGAGCGCTGCGCGGGATATGGTGTGGTCTTGCATGGCGAAGCTGTTGCCGCCGGTACTATGATGGCCGCAGAATTTTCTAAGCGCCTTGGCTGGATTACAGAGGCTGATGTTGAGCGTATTCGTGATCTATTCGTGCGCCTTGCTCTGCCTACCGAACCTCCGCCGACAGATCCGCTTGAGTTCCTCGAAGTGATGTCGCTTGATAAAAAAGTGGCTGCAGGCCAAATTCGCCTGGTGTTGCTGCGGGCTATAGGTGATGCAAGGTTAGTCTCAGATTATTCTGAATCTGATTTATTGCAGCTATTGCGGGATCAGTTCATTGATTAACTGCGCCGCTATCGGAAGTCGATGATGGGCGTTATCGCTGCCGGTTTGCTCGCCTCCTACGCTGCCCAGTCGGCCACTAGCCGTGGCCGCATCTATCCCGAACCTGCTCATAGTTATCGCGGTGAATATCAACGCGATCGTGACCGGGTTATTCATTCTTCTGCCTTCAGACGCCTGGTGTATAAGACTCAGGTGTTTGTTAATCATGAAGGCGATTTGTATCGCACCCGCCTAACGCACTCGCTTGAGGTAGGGCAAATCGCCCGTACCGTTGCGGCGCGATTGCAGTTGAATGAGCAGTTGGTGGAAGCGATCTGCTTGTCACATGATTTGGGTCATACGCCATTTGGTCATGCCGGGCAGGATGCATTGAATCGGTGCATGCAGAATTACGGCGGCTTTGAGCACAATCTGCAATCGCTCAGGGTAGTTGATGAACTCGAGGAAAAATACGCGGGCTTCCCGGGCTTGAATCTGACCTTTGAAACCCGTGAAGGTATTTTGAAACATTGCTCAAAGCGCAATGCCCTCAATCTTGGTGAGCTTGGTTTGCGGTTTCTTGATCGTAAACAACCCGGTCTTGAGGCGCAGTTGGCAAACCTTGCCGATGCAATTGCGTACAACAATCACGATGTTGATGACGGCTTGCGTTCCGGACTGATTACGGTGAAAGAATTAAAAGAAGTTCGCTTGTTCGGCGAGCAGCATAGCGAAGTAATGCGACGTTATCCGGAGCTTGAGGGGCGCGCCATGATTCATGAGACGGTGCGTGCCATGATCAATTTGGTGGTGACCGATTTAATTGATACCACGGCTGCTAATTTGGCGGACAGCCAACCTGAGAGCATCGATGCGGTTAGAGAACTGCCGCCACAGGTGTTGTTTAGTGAGTCTATGCTCGAGCAGCATCTTGCTCTGAAGAGGTTCCTGAATGAGAGCCTGTATCGCCATGAGAAGGTTGTGGCAATGACGCGCCAGGCCGACAAAGTTGTTACTGACTTGTTTGATCTGTTTTTTGCCGAGCCTGAGTTGTTGCCAGTTGGGCGTTCGGGCAAGGCTTCTTTGGAAACTGCTGAGGGCAAGGCCCGTGCGGTGGCTGATTACGTAGCTGGAATGACCGATCGCTATGCTCTGGCGGAGCATGCCCGCCTCACCGGAACTGCTATCCAGTTGTAGTGCCGGTGCTAGAATATATTTAAATACTTACCCTGAAGAAAGAGAGACTTGTTGTGGCTGTTAGCACTAAAGATATTGATCCGCGTGACCGACTCATATTTGCATTGGATGTACCGGATGTAGATACGGCCAAAGCGTTGGTTGAGGAACTGGGTGACTCCGTCAGCTTTTACAAGATCGGACTAGAACTTAATATGTCAGGTCGCTATTTCGAATTGCTCGATTGGCTGGTCGCTCAGGGTAAGAAGGTATTTGTTGACCTCAAATTCTTCGATGTGCCAGCTACGGTTGCGTCGGCTATTAGTAACCTAAGAGGCCGGGGCGTTACTTTTGCCACCATTCACGGCAATCAGAGCATGATGGAGGCCGCCGCTGCAGTGAAAGGCGATGTAAAAATTCTTGCGGTTACGGTACTGACCAGCCTCGATAGGGGTGATCTGGATGATCTCGGTTTCGACTGTGATGTGAGTAAATTAGTGTTGTCACGCGCCCGTCGTTCTTTAGAAAGTGGCTGTGACGGTGTTATATCTTCAGGTCTCGAATTGCCGGGGCTGCGCGCGGAGGTAGATGACAAGCTTATCGTTATCACTCCCGGTATTCGTCCGGTAGAGAACCGTGTGGAAGATGACCAGAAGCGTGTTGTTACGCCCGAGCAGGCGTTTAAAGATGGCGCGGATTACATAGTTGTCGGGCGCCCGATCCGCAACGCCGAGAACCCCAAAGCAGCCGCAGAAGCTATTCAGGCTTCTATTGCTTCTGTGTTTAGTTAGCTGCTGCTTCCAAGGGCTTCACCAAATTCTGTTCTAGCGCGTCCCAGGTGTTTTGCAGCAAGACTGGTTGCGCCTCAGTATTGGGGTGAAGGCCATCCACCTGCATCAGCTCCGGGTTTAGTGCGATGTTTTCCAGGAAGAATGGAATGATGTCGACGTTAGTCGTTGCAGCGACATCAAAAAACACTGCAGTAAACTCGTCGGTATAGCCCACACCGTAGTTTGGCGGCATTTGCATACCGGCCATAACGACCTTTGCGCCGGCCGCCTTTGACAGCTCTATCATGGAAATCAGATTCTTCCGGACCGTTGGAACAGGTATTGCCCGTAGCCCGTCATTGGCGCCCAGTTCAAGAATGATTATCTCGGGTTGATGTACCCGTAATGCGCGCGGCAAGCGTCGCAACCCGCTACTGGTTGTATCGCCGCTAATACTGGCATTAACTACCTTATAGCCGTAACCTAAGTCATCAAGTTTTTGTTGTAAAAGTGTCGCCCAGTTATTGCTGATCTCGACACGAAGGCCGGCACCAAGGCTGTCACCAAACACGAGTATTTTGGCCCGTTCATCAGCTGCTATAGCAGCTTGCGGGCTTAGCATTGCAAGCAGGATTATGGCGGTTGCCGTCACAGATACGGCAACGGTATTTTTAAAAGATATTTTCATTTGAGTTTTATTAAACATGTCAGCAGCTTCAGACAGCAGTGTCGTCCTTAAGGTTCAAAATCTTGGCAAGCAGGTTACCAGCCCGGAGGGCTCCCTGACCATACTTGAAAAGGTTAGTTTTGATGTTAATGCAGGCGAGATAGTCGCATTGGTAGGCCCTTCGGGGGCCGGTAAAACCACGTTGCTGGCCCTATTGGCAGGGCTGGATCGCGCGAGTACAGGCGATGTCGAGCTGTGTGGCGAAAGCTTGTCTGCACTCACAGAAGACGGTCGGGCCATCTTGCGCGGCAGGAATGTGGGATTTGTATTTCAATCGTTTCATTTGGTGGCATCGTTAACGGCCTTAGAGAACGTCATGTTGCCATTGGAACTGAATGATGTGACCGATGCCCGTGCAAAGGCTACTGCAGCGCTTGAAAGTGTTGGTCTTGGGCAGCGAACCGGCCACTATCCAAAGCAACTCTCCGGCGGCGAAAAGCAACGTGTCGCTATAGCCCGTGCTTTTGTCACGGAGCCCAAAGTGTTATTTGCCGACGAGCCTACGGGCAATCTCGATACTGCCAGTGGCGACCGGGTAATCGAGTTGTTATTTGATCTTAATCGTAAGTCCGGAACCACCCTCGTGCTGGTTACGCATGACACTGAACTTGCCGCGCGTTGTGAACGGATCCTTACACTTGATTCCGGTCAGTTAGTTTCCTGAGCAGACGATTATGAAAGCAATCCAATTTGCCTTACGCAGTTTGTTACGCGACTTTCGGGCGGGCGAACTGACCGTATTACTAGCAGCCATCGTGCTGGCCGTAGCATCGATGACGGCCGTTGGTTTTTTTACCGATCGCGTTGGTCGGGCGGTGAGTGCTCAGGCGGCGGAGTCGCTAGCTGCCGACGTGGTTGTGCGTTCTACTACAGAAATTAGTGAGGCTTATCTTGATCAGGCTGCGAGCCTGGGTCTTTCTACGGTTAAGCGTTTGGGATTTCCATCGGTCGCACAGGTGGAAAATGGTAGCACCCTCGCATTAGTGAGTGCGGTGTCAGACGGCTACCCATTGCGCGGCAAACTTCGTATTACGGATGAGCTGTTTGGTGAGTCATGGGTTGCCGAGGGTGTTCCGGCGATAGGAGAGGCTTGGGCCGAACCCAGTTTGCTGGCCCGCTTGGGCATTGTCGTAGGCGACAGTGTGCAGGTTGGCTCAATTAAGCTGCTCGTATCTCAGGTATTGGAGTATCGGCCTGATCAGGAGATGGGTTTTCTGAGTATGGCGCCGGCATTATTAGTGAACCTTGACGACGTGCCAGCGATGAATGTGGTCAAAGCCGGCAGCCGCGTGACCTATTCGCAGTTGTACGCAGGCGAGACTGAGGATCTTAAGCAGTTTCGCAAGTATCTGAAAGATCAGAAAACACCCCAGGAACAGGTTCGGGGCGCAGAAAATGCCAGTGAGCAGGTGACCGCCACTATCGAACGTTCGCAGCGCTTTTTAACGCTGGCATCATTGGTTACGGTGATACTTGCAGCGGTGGCTACTGCAATGGCAGCGCGGCGTTACTCACTGCGTCACCTCGATACCGTTGCTCTTATGAAGAGCATGGGCGCTACTCAAAACTTTATTCAGAACACTATGCTGCTGCAGTTAATTCTGATTACCTTAGTGACGGCGGTAATAGGCACGGCCCTGGGTTACGCCGCACAGTATGTTTTGGCGTGGGTGCTTGCAGAGTTGATGAATTTTGATTTGCCGCCAGCGGAGCTAAGTTCCGGCACCCTGGGCTTGTTGACCGCGGCAACCGTCGCAATAGGTTTTGCTTTGCCGCATTTGTTGCCGCTAAAGACGACCCCGCCGTTACGTGTCTTACGACAGGATTTACCGCCGCCGGCATTGAGTGGCAGCCTGGTGTATTTGATTGCGCTCTCGGCCCTTACCGCGATGATCTACTCCATCGTTCGAGATCTGCAGCTGCTTATGTTTATTGCTGGTGGCCTTATCGGCATGAGTATTCTGGCATATTGTACTGGTTGGGCACTGGTGCGCAGCCTGACACGCTTCCGCGGTGGCGTGGGTGTTGCCTGGCGCTATGGGCTGGCAAATATCGCCCGGCGTGGCAGCGAGAGTGTTATTCAGGTTGTGGCTTTCGGGCTTGGCTTAATGGTGTTGTTGCTGTTGGGAGTGGTGCGTAACGATCTGCTTGAGGCCTGGCAGCAAAACCTGCCGGATGATGCGCCGAATTATTTCATGCTGAATGTACAGCCTGAAGACTGGCCGGGAATCTCTGGTTTATTACAGGAAGGGCTGGGTGCCGAGCCTGACTTTTTACCACTTATCAGAGGCCGTTTTTCGAGCATTAAGAGTATTCCGGTAGACGAGTACGTCATCATGGCACCTGAAGCTAAGCGTTTTGTGCAGCGTGAGTCGAACATTACCTGGACTCCTGACTTGCCTGATTCCAACGTGCTGAAGCAAGGCAGTTGGTGGGATGCTGATGACTCTGGCGACATTCAGTTGTCTATGGACGATGATATGGCCAAGCTTCTTGGCCTCAAAATCGGTGATGAAATAGGACTGAATATCGGTGGCGAAGAATTTATTTTGCCTCTGACCAGTACCCGTTTTATTGAGTGGGATTCATTGCAGCCTAATTTCTATCTGGTGTTGTCGCCCGGCGAAGTAGCAGAACTGCCACAGACTTATCTTTCCAGCTTCTATGTGCCGCCAGAAAAACGCGAGACGATGAAGCTTCTGCTGCAACAGTATCCGAGCGTCACCTTGATTGATCTTGAGTCCGTTCTTGCTCAGTTGCGTGGCGTGATTGATAAAGCATCACTCGCTATACAGGCGGTGTTTGTATTTACCTTGATGGCAGGTGTCTTGGTGCTCTTGGCTGCGGTGCAAGTTACCCGTGACGAGCGTCGTTTTGAAAGTGCAATTCTGCACACGCTTGGCGCACGCCGGAAAACAATCCTGCAGGGCATCATTGCTGAATTTGTCGCACTGGGTGCATTAGCTGGTCTGCTGGGCGCGATGGGTGCCAGTGCAGTAGGCTATTTGCTGGCTAAAAATGTGTTTGATCTTGAATACCATTTCGACCCCTTGTTATGGTTGCTTGGCCTGGGAGCGGGCGCATTTATTGTCGGCTTGACCGGCACCCTAGCCACTCGGAAAGCCGTGAATGAACCCCCAGTTGCGGTGCTGCGTAACATTTGATTTCTATTAGTAGATGCACGTTATGAGTGATACCAATTCTACTGCGGGCGAATTACCTAGCCCTCGTCCCCCAAGGGTTTCATCCGGCGTCGTTATTGTGCGGCAATTCGATTCAGGCTATTTATTTCTGTTGCTGCGAGCCTTTCACAACTGGGATTTTCCGAAGGGAATGGTTGAGCAGGGTGAGTCTCCCTTAGAAGCGGCGCTTCGTGAGGTGCAGGAAGAAACGGCAATTGCAGATCTGGATTTTTGTTGGGGCGAGAACTTTATCGAGACTGGTCCGTATAGCAAAAACAAGCTTGCACGTTATCACCTTGCCCGCACCCAAACGGAGACTGTTCAGTTGCTGGTTAACCCGAGTCTGGGCCGTGCAGAACACAATGATTATCGTTGGGTAACGTTTGATGAAGCACAGGGTTTGCTAACACCGCGGGTTGTCGGAGTGTTGGCGTGGGCCGACGCAATTGTGCAGCAATCTCAGGAGCATGATTGATGTTGGCTGTTTTGGGTACCGCCCGACCGCCATATCTTGTACTAACTCCAGCCTGCATCTTTTTGGTGGTTGTTATTGCCCAGCAGTGTTGTGCGCCTCTTGATACCTTGAGTATTGTGCTGGTGTTGCTGGGGGCTTTGGCTGCACACATCAGCGTGAACGCATTTAACGAGTATTCCGATTTTAAAAGTGGCCTGGATCAGCAGACAGATCGCACGCCTTTTAGTGGCGGAAGCGGCACGTTGGTCGCTAATCCTGAGTTGCTGGGTGCGACATGGGTTCTGGCCATGGCTACGCTGCTTGTTGTGGTGTTGGTTGGTTGCTGGTTTTTATATCAATGGGGTATAG
>CBDTTT010000046.1:0-8734 GCA_965363345.1 uncultured Chromatiales bacterium | reverse complement strand
TTTACCAGCGCTATATATCCCCATTTCTGGGGCCTCGTTGTCGCTTTTATCCTACTTGTTCGGAATACGCTCATCAGTCTATCGACCGGTTTGGCTATGCTCGCGGGCTGCTATTGGCTCTGGGCCGCATCTTGCGCTGCCATCCTTGGGGGAGTTGTGGGGTCGACCCCGTTCCGGAAAGGTTTTCATGGTCTGCAGTGTTTGGGCGGAATTTTGAGGGCGGCAATGAGGATTGACAGCAGTTTTCTTGGGAAACAGCTGTTCGGGCTAAGCCGTTAGCACCAAGCTGTTATATAGTAGTTGCCTATTAACAAAGCTATATATTTACGGAGCTATTGCGCAAATGGATTCCAGATTACTCGATATCTTGTGCTGTCCGATCACCCTTAAGCCGCTGCATAGTGTGCGTGGTGGCAACTTGGATGAACTCAACCGCCTGATCTTGGCTGGAGAGTTGTCCAACCGCGGTGGCGAAACTCTGGCTGAGCCACTAACCGAGGTGCTTTTTACTGATGATGACCGGCTCGCGTATCCGGTGCGTGATGGTGTGCCGGTATTGCTTGAAGAGGCTTGCATTGATCTGGCTTCGCAGTCGGGAAATGGTAAGTAAGTGAAAGTCTCGTTGCCTCAGTTGAAGAAGCAGCTTGCAGGCGGCTTGGGTGCGGTGTATCTCGTTGCCGGTGATGAGCCCTTGCTGGTGGGCGAGGCGCTTGATGAGATTCGCGTCGCCGCGCGCAAAGAGGGTTATGAAGACCGCGAGGTGTTCGTGGTCGGTACCGGCTTCGACTGGGATTCTATCCGCACGAGTGCCAGCAATATGTCTTTGTTCGCCAGTCGCCGTATTCTTGAGGTTCGTTTGCCCACTGGTAAACCGGGTAGGGTCGGTGGAGCAATGCTGGCTGAGTTGGCGCTCGATCCACCTCAGGACACATTGTTAATTATCATCGCGGAGAAGTTTGATAGTTCAGTTGCTAAGAGCAAATGGGTTGCCACGCTGACTGATGCGGGCATTGCCGTTGTCGTAAGGGGCATTGGCTTAGACCAACTGCCAGCCTGGATAGAAAAGACTCTCCGGCAGCAGAACCTCAGTTATGACCCTGATGTTATTGATCTTCTGGTGCACCGGGTTGAGGGTAACTTACTCGCCGCACGGCAAGAAATCGATAAGCTTGCACTGCTTACTGATGATGCTCATATCAGTCTCGAGTTGGCTCAGCAGTCAGTCGCAGACGGTGCTCGTTTCGATGTGTTTCAACTGGCAGATGTGGCATTGCGGGGGGATTCAACCCGCGCAATCCGCGTGCTATATGGTTTGCGCAGTGAAGGTATTGCAGCGCCCTTGGCATTGTGGGCATTGGTGCGTGAGTCTTTGGCGTTGGCCTCTGTCTGGTTAAAAATAAATCAGGGCACACCCTCTGGGATGGCGATGAAGCAGTCTGGTATTTGGAGTAATCGGCAACAGCTTATGAGCGCATGTTTACGTCGTCATGACCGTGAGAGCATCGACTATCTGCTGCAAGCGGCAGTAACTACTGACAGAATTGTGAAGGGTGCCCATCGTGGTGAGCCATGGGATGCATTGCTTGAGTTACTGCTGGCGCTGGGGCAACCGCAACAGCGTATCGAAGGGCAGTTGTCGGCCTAATCACGAAACGCTATGAATAAAGCAATTGGCATCTTCGGTGGAACCTTCGATCCCGTGCATTACGGGCATCTCAGAACAGCATCCGAGATCGTGGCCATAATTGGCCTGGAGAAGCTACGTTTTGTGCCGTGTGCGATTCCTGCGCTTAAGTCTGCCGCCCATGCGTCTCCGGATTTACGGGTTAGTATGTTGAATGCAGCTATTCAGGGGTATCCGGCCTATTCTGCAGATGAGCGCGAATTGCATCGTCAGGGTGTGTCTTACACCGTCGAAACCCTATTGGAAATGCGACAGGAACTTCCAGAGACTCCGTTTTGTCTGATTTTGGGCATGGATGCCTGGTTAAGTTTCCCCCAATGGCACAGGTGGCAGGATATACTTGAGCTTACTCATGTTGTTGTAGCACATCGTCCTGGCAACAATTTGCCGGAATCTGGGCAATTAGCTGATGTGATGCGACAACGACAGACGACTGAGACCGCAGATTTGCATCAAGCACTGGCGGGTCGGGTTTTCGTACATGAGGTGACGCAACTTGAAATTTCTTCTTCCGCTATACGAAAGCTCGTAGCCGATGGTTTAGGAGTTGATTTCTTGTTGCCGCCTGAGGTCGGAGAGCTGATTCACCAATCGGGGTGTTATAGCTCCGGCTCGTCAACAGAATAAGAGAGGAAGAATGGATAGCAACGCACTGCTTGAGCTTGCCGTTGAGACGCTGGAAGACTTAAAAGCCCGTGACATCGAAGTTCTTGATGTAAAGAAATTCACCACCATTGCAGATTACCTGATTGTAGCTAGCGGAACCTCGGGGCGTCATGTCCGTTCGGTTGCCGAGCGTGTGGCTGAGGCTGCCAAACATGCCGGAGTTACCCCATTGGGTATCGAGGGGAAGGAAGGCTCAGAGTGGGTGTTGATTGACCTGAATGACGTCATCGTTCACGTTATGCAGCCGTCAGTACGCGAGTTTTATAAGCTCGAAGACCTGTGGTCAGTGCGTCCGTCAACTGCAACTGAAACGCCAGCTGACTAGCTGGTACTCGGCGACTTGAAAATATCTATCGTCGCAGTAGGGCATAAAATGCCTGCTTGGGTAAACGAAGGCTTTAAGGGTTATCAGCAGCGTTTGCCAAAGCATTTTTTCCCAAAATTAATTGAGGTTCCGGCTATAACACGGACTCCGACCATGCCCGCAGCAAGGGCAATGGCACGTGAGGGTGAGCGCATGCTCAAGCAGTTGCAGCCCAATCACTACGTGGTAGCACTTGATGAACATGGCGAACAGTGGTCATCAAAAAAACTGGCCGGAAATTTGGAGCAGTGGCAGCAGATGTACCAACAGGTTACTTTTCTTATTGGTGGCGCCGATGGTTTGTCAGCGGAATGTAAGCAACGGGCTAATCAAACCTGGTCCTTGTCTCGTTTAACCTTGCCGCATGGAATGGTTCGAGTGCAGTTGTGCGAACAAATTTATCGTGGATGGACCTTGATCCAAGGACATCCATATCACCGCGATTAGAAGTCGCAGAGGCTGAAGTTTGTGAGTGAGACAGTCGCAAAAGAGAACTTTATATATCTGGCATCGCAGTCGCCGCGCCGCTGTGAACTATTAGAGCAGCTGGGCATGAATTTTGAACAGGTTCCTGCTGATATAGATGAGACGGTTAATGGCGGCGAAGGTGCGGAAGCGTATGTGCTGCGGATGGCAATAGAGAAGGCGCAGGTTGCTGCTGCAAGGCTGGATCAGAATAGTGTTCCGGTGCTTGGTGCTGATACGACAGTTGTTATAGATGGTCAGATTCTGGGCAAGCCAAAAGATCAGGCCGATGCCGCTGCAATGTTGCGCCAGCTTTCCGATTCTACTCATTGCGTCATGAGTTCTGTCGCCATAGTTGGTGGCGGAAAAGAGTTTGTTGAGCTGAGCAAGACAGATGTGAAATTCCGGCGAATTACGGACGCAGAGATACGTGCGTATTGGAGCACTATGGAGCCTTTAGATAAGGCTGGTGGCTATGCTATACAAGGTCGTGGCTCGATGTTTGTTGAATCCATCCGTGGAAGCTATTCCGGTGTTATGGGTTTGCCATTATTTGAGACGAGTCGCCTTCTGGAAAACTTTGGTTATTCACTGTTGGCACGGGTTGTTCATTAAGTGAAAGAAGAAATTCTCATTAATGCAGGTTTACGTGAGGTCAGGGCCGCTCTGGTATCTGACGGCGTGTTGCAAGAATTTCTTATTGAGCGACAAACTCAGGAAGGCCTGTTAGGAAATATATATAAGGGCAAGGTTTCCCGTGTTCTACCCGGAATGCAGGCTGCTTTTATAGATATTGGTCTGAGCCGAACAGCATTCTTGCATGCGTCGGATGTGGCCAGTAGCAGCGAGAGGCCGGTGTTCGATTCTGCCGAGACAGCACCTCAGGATATCGCCCGCTTGTTGCGTGAAGGTCAGGAGTTGCTGGTTCAGGTTATTAAGGAACCGCTAGGAAATAAGGGTGCGAGATTAACGACGTTTATCACGATACCCTCGCGATACCTGGTACTGATGCCAGGGAGAAATTCGATCGGGATTTCTGCACGTATCGAAGATGACATTGAGCGCGAGCGTCTGCGGTCTTTGGCAGAAGAGTTTCTGCCATTGCTGGAGCAAAATGGCTTTATTCTGCGGACGGCTGCTGAAGGTGTTTCCGGTGATGGTCTTCGCGGTGACGCGGTATTTCTCACCAAGCTCTGGGGCTCTATAAGTGCCTCAGCTAAAACAGTATCTGCCGGATCTCTTGTCCACGAAGACCTGCCGTTAGCCGTTCGTGTAGTAAGAGACATGTTGCATCCGGATGTTTACCGGGTGCTGGTCGATTCTGAAGAGTGTTTGGCGACTATGCAGCAATTCGCGGATAGTTTTATACCTGATATTAGCCCGGTGATGGAGCTGTATCCGGGGCGACGCCCGATACTGGATTTGCATGGTATCGAAGATGAGATTCAGAATGCTTTGAAGCGTAAAGTTGAACTTAAGTCTGGCGGCTATCTGATTTTTGATCAGACTGAAGCAATGACTACAGTCGACGTAAATAGTGGTGGCTTCGTCGGGCGAAGTAATCCTGCGGAAACCGCATTCCGTACAAATCTCGAGGCAGCTGTTTCAATTGCCAGACAGTTGCGACTGCGAAACCTTGGCGGAATTATTATTCTTGATTTTATCGACATGGATGCCGTTTCTCATCAGGAACAGGTGCTTGCAGCTCTTGCCAATGCCCTAAGCAGTGATCGCGCAACTACGCAGATTGCGCAGGTTTCGCCTTTGGGCCTGGTGGAGATGACGCGCAAGCGCACAAGGGAAAGTCTGGAGCACGTGATGTGCGAGCCTTGTCCTACATGCAGTTCAACAGGCTATATCAAAACACCCGAAACAGTCTGCTATGAGATATTCCGCGAGATATTGAGGCAGCATCGGCAGTTCGACGTAAAAGAGCTGGTGGTGATTGCGCATGAGAATGTTGTGGAGATGCTGCTTGATGAGGAAGCCGCGGGGCTTGCGGGCCTGGAAGAACGCACGGGTAAGACTATCCGTCTGCAGGCTCAGGCTATTAGTGCTCAGCACGAATTTGACGTAGTGCCGGTGTAGCCATGCTAAGTTTTTTAGGATTCTTAAAGCGTCTGATCCTTCCTGTGATAGCTACGGTGGTAATCGTTCTGGCTGTGCTGGTGGGCGTGGCGCGCTTGTTATTGCCCCAAGTCCCACAGTATCGCGAGGATATTCAGCGCCTGGCCGAAGAGGCCACTGGTTTTCAAGTGGATTTTGGCCAAATCAGTGCTGGTATATCTTTCTATGGCCCCGAGTTGCGTCTGCAACAGACCCGGATTGTTTTGCCGGATGAAGAGCTTGAGGTTGTTTATGCGGAAGAGGTGAATATCAGCCTCGATCTTGCAGCTCTAGTTTTCAGACAGTTGGTGCTGCCGAGCCGTACAGAGATTCGCGGTGTTCGTGTCGACTTTGTCCGCGATAGCGAAGGTCTGTTATTTGTTCAGGGGCGTACTCCTGCTGAGTGGCTACAGACTAAGGGTGAGGGCAATCTTCAGATTGAAGATATTCCTGATACCTCACTATGGCTGAGCGATGTAATTGTTGGTTTCGATGATCAGTTTCTGGACCGACCCCCAACAGAATTCTTAATCGAGGTTCTGGAGGCAAACCTTGATGATGGAGTGCTTACTCTTGACGGACAGGTGGAGCCAGAAGTTAGGTTCGGTGATGATATTAGCTTCTTTGCAGAAGGTGACCTTGCGCCATTGCTTGACCCGGAAAAAGGACTGAACGCTTCGGCGTGGCAGCTGCGTCTGGACATTCCCGATCTGGATATAGCGCAGTGGGTGAGTTTGCTTCCCGATGAGATGTCGCCTGTTGTCAATGGCGTGGGTGAGGCGCGTGTGTTCGCAGACCTGATAGGTGGCCTTCCTCAGGCAGTAACGGCTGATCTGGATTTGCGTGACCTGGTGATTGTTGTGCCCGGCGCAGAGCCTATTGTTTACGAGCAGGTTTCGGGCAGCTTTGACTTAAGCCAGCGAGATGGTGATTGGAACATTAGCGGGCGGGATTTGGTTCTGCGCCGGGAAGACCAGCGATGGCCGACCGGTTCATTTAGCGCTCAGCTTAGTCTTGATGATAGCCGAACGCCCGAAGCTATCAGTCTGGATGCGAGTTTTGTGAATCTAGATAATCTGATGCCACTTGCTCGCGCATTTGCTAATCCTCAACTTAAATCGTTTGGTATTAATGGCTGGTTAGGCGGAGAGTTGCGTGACGTTCGTATTCGTGCGGACTTGAAAGAGGGGAAATTGGCTGCAGCAAATGTTTCTGCTCGTTTTCAGGAGTTGAGTTTCTTTGATGCAGCGCTTGGTGTTGATGTTCGTGGCGTGAGCGGAAGTATTGATGCCAGTTTGGAAAAGGGGCAGCTTGCGCTTCAGGTCGAGGAAGGACGATTTGTTCTTGAGTCGCTATTTCGCGGTCCGGTTAATGCAGATGTCCTAAATGCATTGTTTGTGTGGCGCACTAATCAGGAAGGTCTCACGATACTAGGCAGTGGGATCGAGCTTGAGACCCCTTATGGAAGTGGTGTCGCCGACCTGACCTTATTTCAGTCAGTGGATGCTGATCAGGGTTTGGTAATTGATCTATCTGCCACGGCAAGCTCTGCGGATGTCCGCGGTGCAATCCCGAATTTGCCTATACAAATCCCCGCCGTGATTCTGGATTGGCTGGAAATCGCGGTAGTTGCAGGTGAGGTAGAGGGTGCGCAGTTTAAGTTACAGGGTGATCTTTCCAAATTTCCGTATGTCACACCGGATGATGGTGTGTTTAAGATTACTGTGCCCTTTAGCAAGGGTCAGTTCGCCTTTGCTCCGGATTGGCCCACGCTCAAGAGCCTGAGTGGTGAGCTCGTTTTTGACGGAGTGTCTATGTACAGCACTCGCAACGTTGGTGAAGTTTCCGGCACAGCATTTAGCGATGTTAGTGCGCAAATGAATGATATGCGGACAGGTGTTCTGGATATTGAGGCTGATGTCGAGACTGATTTGTCAGCAGTCGTTCGGTTATTGCTCGAGTCGCCGATTAGTAAGTCCATGGGAACGGTGTTGAATGATGTGACTGCTTCGGGCAGTGTTTCGGGCGACCTTAAACTGCACATTCCCGTGAAAAGTCTGGAAACATACGACCTGGTTTCGAATGTTGTTGTTAGCGATGCCACTGTGCGCTTACGCGGTATCGAATACCCGGTCACCAAGATAAATGGTCCGCTTACTGTCCGGCGTACACAGCTGTCGGCTGATGCGATTAAAGGACAGTTCCTTGGGCAGCCAGTGCATATTTCAATGCGCCATCCATCAGAGGCCGAAGAGGGTTTAATTCAGATCGTGGCTGTTGAGGGGACCACGCCTGTTGCTGATATGGCGGAAGTCTTGAAGTTACCGTTTCCCGATCGCTATTCCGGCGATGTGTCTTGGCAGGCGCGGGCTTTGTTTCCCTCAGTCAAGGAAGACACTACGCGTCAGTTTCAGATTTTGCTTGAGACAGATATGGAAGGTATGGCGATAGATCTCCCGCCACCACTAATGAAGGCTGCAGCTACGATTGATCCGCTTACTGCGAGCATTACATTTCCGCAGCCGGGCCGGTTCGAGGTATTTGTGAGTGCCCGCTCGGGTCTGGCCGGCATGCTTCGGTTTGAGAATGAAGAATCTATCTGGAACATGGATCGCGCCGCAATAGAGGTGGGCGGCTTGATGCCTAAGATGCCACAGGAATCTGGTGTAGTCATAGGCGGTACGTTTGATGAACTGTTGGTTCTTGATTGGGTAGGTTTGGCCTCAGGCTATGAAGAGGTTGCCGGTGATGAATATAGCTCCCGGAAGGATTTTATTCGGGAGATTAGTCTTCGTGCAGAAAGCCTGATACTGCCGGGTTATCGCTTTCCCGAATCAAGGGTTGAGGCGTTGCAGATAGATAGTGTCTGGCATATAGATATTGCGGGGCCCAGAGCTACCGGACGCTTGACGGTGCCTTCCGACTTTACGGGTGGGATACCCTTGCGCGCTGATATGAGCAGGCTCACATTGATTGATGATCTTCCTAGTGCTGAAGCTACTGAAGATGAGGAGCTCGCTGACCCCCGTGATTTCCCCCGGATGGTTGTGGGTGTGCAGGAGTTCGCTATAGATGACCTTAATTTTGGTACATTGGATGCCGAAGTTGAACGGGTTGAGCGCGGGCTTAAATCGAAAAGAATCGAAACAAAGAATGATACGTTTGCAGTGTCGATAGAGGGCGATTGGTATATCACGGACCCGGTAAACCTGACGCACCGCAGCCGGATGCGTATGAATATGGATAGTACAGATGTTGCCGCCACCCTTAGCGCACTGGGCTATGAGCCTCTGATTGTGGCAAAAACAGGTAACGCAAATGCGGACCTAACCTGGAATGGCCCCCCTGGTATGGGCATGCTGTATGAGTCTAAGGGCTCATTTGGCTTTAGGGTAGAGAAAGGGCAGATTCTGAATGTTGAGCCTGGTGGCGGGCGTTTCCTTGGTCTC
>CBDTTT010000045.1:0-8737 GCA_965363345.1 uncultured Chromatiales bacterium | reverse complement strand
GTTAGTGCGTCGTATGCCATATTTTGCAACGAAGCGCTCATAGCCATCGCGATTCCGAATAAGCAGAGCTTCTTCGGTAAATTGATCGATGTTCTCGATATCAACTGAGTAAAAGAAATTTGGATACGACCCTTCCAGGCCAGGCACTATCGTAAGTGTGTCTTCACTGGTATCACGTTTGTCTTCACTCTCGAGCATCGAGTTAAGGTTGGTGTAACCTTTGTTCAGGATAATGCTATATGCGAGATCAGGTTCGCCGTCCGGCATTCTGATTCTCAAAAAGCTGTTGTCCGGAAAAATCTTGAGATGGTTGCCTTTGATGCTGGCGACCTGGCGCAGTGCCTTGTTGATCTTCTGCAGCGTGGGGCTACTGTTATCGAAGCAGTTATCGTCACAGCGATTTATCGGATCAGGACCCCCGGTTATTTTCGGACCCAGGTAGTCACCGATGATAGTCAGAGCCGATTCAACAGGGTTCTCTGGGTTGGCATTGAGGCCGGACTGTATTTCAAGCCAGCCCACAGGTTCTTCAAAATGCTTCTCCACATTCGCATGAACTCCGACATACCAACTGTCCCTTACTTCTTTGCGTTTGCTCTGGGGGAGCATTGCGAGGAAATAGTCTTCGCCTTCCATACGCAGGAAATCCATGTATAAGCGCGTGTTTAACTGATGCCCTACATTTCCATAGACGTCAAAGCCTGCGACAAGCAGGTAATGAATACGCTCTAGCAACGGGTAGTCAATGACCCAAGCCGTTTCCGGGAAGTCGCCTTGATGACCGAATGTGACTGAGGCGCTGTCCATATGCCTGTATATAGTGAGCGCCGCATTCGGATTAACCCCACCACCGTTCCAAATATATGACAGGGTTTCATCTGCCCCAAGTCCGCTTGTGTGAACTGTTTTGAAGTGGTCTAGCTTTGCCTCAAGATACTGTCTTTGGCGTTTCCAGTAATCACTCCAGATTGCCCTAAGATTGAGAGTATCGCCGCGGTCATCTGGCAGTTCAAGATACTCGATAACGTTGTTAAGGAATTTGGGATCGGTACCTTGAATGTCTTTTCTAGGATCCATAAACACGATCCAAAAACGGTCGTCGATTACATTAAGTGCCACCTGCCCGCGGCACACCGGCCCCTTCATGAAGCCCTGGATGAAGAATCGAGCATCATCCAGTAAGAACTCATAACGGGATGTTGGAGGTATGGCTTCGAATACGCGAAAAGGGTTTGCTGCGAGCTTTTGACCATAGGGCGCCGACTCGGTTACGTCATATTCGATCTCAAAAAACAGTTCTTTATAACGGGCCATTTTTTGTGCTGACCATTCATAAGGTATGTGATCCTTAATGACTATGTGCGGTACATAGCGAATGACGCGATACCAGAAGTCTTGTGCCGGGTCGCTGTAAGGCCTGTTTGATGCAATTTCTAGTGCCATTGTGCCCGGCGGAGTTGATGAGCGAATAAGTCGGAAGAACTCCTGCTCGTCACCATCTTTAAAATAGATGTGTCCCTGAACCAGATGCTCAAATATGTAGCGTGCAACCAGTTGCGCTTTTAGACCCTCTTGATTGAGGAAGCTCTCCCAGGATTCAATCTGCTTGAGGCCTGCAGCAGTCGTTTCCGGAGCTTCCGAGTCGGGTGACCCTTGGGCAATCCATTGCACCAAGGTTGCATATTCATCCTGAGCTAGGTTTGGGAGGCCATAAGGCATGCCCCAATCGGCATGCTTTTTTGCAAACTTGGGAAACTTGTCCGGCTTCGCACAGCTTTGCTCGCGATTTAGACTAGTGTCGACATCATCGTTCAACATGCCGGCTTTCGGTTGCGGGTTGAGTTGTTTCAAGCGCAGTATCTGGTACATCGCCGAGTTTTCGAGGTTTGCTTTAGGGGTTGAATCAGGGGTCTCATTGAGTACGCTATGAAAGTCCATCTGCCGCCACTCTTCAGTAGTTTGGGCATCGACGAATAGACGTGTTTTGGTAGCGGCCTTAATGCGTGAACCGTTGTAGACCTTTTCTGGGTTCGCACCCCGGCTAACTCCTGCAAAGGAGTTGAGCTTGAGTTGGCAGGGAGCGTCATAACAGCCGTGACAAACAACACAGCGTTTGTCTAGAACCGGTTGCACCTCATCCATGAATGACAGGGGTTTATCGGGAGTTGCCAACAGAATGTCATAGTCCACATCGGCTTGGTCTTCAGTTACCGGTGGCGAGCTGCCGCCGGAGGAGCAGGCGTTTAGCGTTAACAGAGTTAGTGCAGTAAAAAGAAAGAGTCTTATGACCATTGGTGAGCAGTATCCCGCATTACTAATTAAGTTAAGGCAGTTAATCGAGTATATGTTGTTCTTATATATGTATCTTTCCTGAAACGGTTGAAAAAGTCATCATCTATCCCTGAGCATCCTTAATAGGCGCTAAATCGTGCCTCCGCTAATTTCCTGCCGCGCTATCTAATACCCAAGCTTCAGTTTGTTCTGTAACGGTTTCCCTTGCATCAGGGGGAATCTCCATCGGAGTCTTGGGTGCATCAGTGTCCCACGGTAATTCAGTAGCAATATCGCAGCTGCGTGCAGACTCGGGGTAATCGTCTAGTAAGCCATTGTTTTTTATAGTTTACTCTGGGTTATTTATTGCCATTTACGGATGTGCCGGTGATTTGCTGTTATGTACCTTTGCGAACCCCGTCATAGTTTGCATGCAGCTCAGCATCTATATTGTTTGACATATGCTGCTGCTGACTCTGTCAGCTGCATACCTTTAATAGCACGAGAGCTTCATGAGCGAAACTAACGACCTAAATTTGATGCTGGATTCACGTGTACCGATTATTGCGGTAGAGACGGCAGATGAAACACGATTTATTGAGCTATTAAGCAGTGTGCTCATGCGTGCGGGCAGCGGCAGCCACAAGCCTCTATTCCGGTGGTCAATTACTGATGGTGTCCAGCGTCTGGATATTGATCTTGATCCACAGCTGCACAACTCAGATCCAACCGAAGTCTTGCGGCACATAAGAGCGGTGGAGAAACCGGGTGTTTATGTGTTGTTGGATTTTCATCACTATCTTGAAGACCCGGTAAATATTCGTTTGCTTAAAGATATTGCCTTGAACTCACGCGATGGCGGCAGGACCTTGTTGTTGGTCAGTCATAAGGTTGTGTTGCCTGACGAGTTGGAGCGCCTGTCTGCTCGCTTTGAGATGGCTCTGCCGAATGAAGTTGAGCGCGGCACGATTGTGGATCATGCGATATACGAGTGGGGTAGAGAGCATTCAGGAGATGTTCAGGTTGACGATAATGCGAAACAAATGTTGATCCGAAACCTGGCCGGCCTTACCCGTTCCGATACGGTACGGTTGGCCAGAAACGCGATATTTGATGATGGCGTATTGGAGTCCAGTGATTTGCCCGGTGTCATGGAGGCAAAGTACGAATTGCTAAACAACGATGGCGTCCTATCTTATGAATATGAGACCGCGGGCCTTTCAGATGTAGGCGGCCTTCGCAACCTGAAGGTTTGGCTGGAACAGCGGCGTCGGGTTCTTGAAGACCCTGAGTCCGCCGGTCAGTTAGATCCACCAAAAGGCTTAATGCTGATCGGAGTGCAGGGTTGCGGTAAGAGTTTGGCTGCAAAAGCCACGGCGGGTATTTTAAACATGCCCTTATTGCGTCTCGATTTTGCGGCGCTATACAACAAGTATCATGGTGAGTCTGAGCGCAATATGCGTGATTCACTTAAGCAGGCCGAAGTGATGTCTCCTTGCGTGCTGTGGATTGATGAGGTTGAGAAAGGCTTGAGTAGCGGGCAGAACGATGGTGGTTTGTCACAGCGTCTGCTCGGAACATTTCTGACCTGGTTGGCTGAAAGTCGTAATCGGGTATTTGTGGTTGCAACAGCGAATGACATTTCAGCGCTGCCGCCCGAATTGTTGCGCAAGGGTCGCTTTGATGAAATATTTTTTGTCGATTTGCCTTCTGCACCGGTACGGGCGGATATTCTTGATATCCACTTGCGAAGTCGTAATTTGGATCCGCGGAATTTTGATCATGTGGCTTTGGTTGAGGTTACCGATGGGTTTTCCGGTTCGGAGATAGAACAGGGCTTGGTTTCCGCTTTGTATGCGGCACATGCAGTTAGGGCAGAATTGGGCACACAGCACTTGCTGAACGAATATCGTCGTAGTAAGCCTTTGTCGGTGTTGATGGCGGAAAAGGTTACGGCGTTAAGGCAGTGGGCATCCGGTCGCACCGTCGCGGCGGATTAGCGGCTAAGGGTATGGGGCGTCACGATGAGTAAAGAAGTAAATTACGATTATCTGGACCAACGTATTGGCGCACTTTTTGCCGAAAAGCTAGGTGCCGGTCACGAGTTGCTGCATGACTGTGGGTTAGCAGCAATGATGACGTCGTTAATGATTCGTGCCGCACGTGCAGGTGGTTCAATTACTGATGAAGAGACACATGAAATACTTGTTGCCTTGCAAGAGGTTTTCGATATTACTGGCGCCAAAGCTTTGGAGCTATTGAATACTGTCGCGACAGAGTTGGCATCAGGTAATGAGCTCATGCCGGTGCTGGCCGGGCTACAGTTTGTTCTGAATGATGAAGATAAAAAGCTGGTATTGCTCCTGCTCTTGAGGATTATTGCTGCTGATGGTAAACAAGCGAGCGCAGAAATGGCGGTGTTCTCTGAGACGGTCGACACTCTGGGTATCTCGGCAGAGGTTGTGCATCGGGTGTTTGACCGTTACTTTGAAGAGACCATGATTCTTGACGCTGAGTAATGATTGTTTTGCAGACTGTTTTGAGTAGTTACATATGAGCACAACCCGCATCGCCCATGCTTATGACTTCGGTACTTACGTTGTGATGAAATCATTGCTCGAGAGTGAGGGCGTGGAGACACTGGATGCGGCGTTTGGGGGGCATTTGAGTATTGCGGGTGCTGATCAGGGTTACTACCTTGAAGTGCAGGCGGCTGATCAGGGTAAAGCACGAACCTTGTTGTGGCAGAATTCGATGGCTAAGTATTTGCTTCAGGAATAAGGGATGTCTTCAGATCTATGTTGTTGGAATTGCGGGGCGACTCTTGCTGCCCTCAGTTTACCTTTAGGGCGTCAGGATGAGTGTCCGGATTGCAGCAACTATCTGCATGTGTGCCGCATGTGCAACTATTTCGATCCTTTAGTGACGGACTCTTGTCGTGAAGATGATGCGGAAGAAGTGAAAGAGAAATCACGACCTAATTTCTGCGACTACTTTAAGCCTTCAGAAAATGCATTTGATCCGGCCCGAGCAGGGGTCGCAGAGAGTTCTGCTGCGGAGTTATCGGAATTATTCGGGGAGGTTGCTGCGACAACTGATGAAAAGGTCACTGACACGGGTGCGAATGAGGACCCGCAGCAATCAGCCGCAGATCAATTGTTCTCAAAAGACTAGTTTTGCCGCGGCTCAGTTCTGAGCCCGGATAGCGAGGTTGATTTTCGATGTGATGGGTGGCATCACCAAACCCGCATGCTTCAATCATATGCAGGCGAGTATTCCGCGTGCCGGACAGCTTAGGCTGTTAGCGTGGTATCGATAGACGTATTATTAGTATGTTCGTTTTTGTATTTATTCTTCGGTGAGGTGCCGTATGTCAGAACTTAAAGAAAAGATTGCTGCGGAACGTGCGCGACTTAAGCAAGTTAGGCAGTCGTTGTCAGCTGCCGTCGCTCAAGGTGCAGAAGGCAGCGAGAATTGGGTGCCTTATTACATTGCAGTAGGAAATTATTTTGAGGCGGCAATGGAGCGTTTGCATGAGCAGGATATAAGAATGGGCGCTTTGTTGCGGGAGAAGGCTGACTTGTCGGGCCCGGCAGCACAGCAAGCAATGTTGGAGCTAAAAGAAAGGCTCGATGGAAATCAGCTGCATCTTGAGCGGTTTCTTACCGCCAAGCGCGGTCTGGAGAGCGGCGGATCATCCGAATTAGATGAGTTCGAATCTGCGGCCGTTGCTTATACTGATTTCATCGTCGCAAACATGGGCCACCACTCAGGTACGACAGATTTGGCGAGGGATGCTTTTAGTCCTAGCGACTGGGAACACATGGCGTTGGTTAGTGACGCCGACAGGGCGCGTGAGTTGCAGCTTTTTGAGGACGTATTTCAGCGCTTGCCCGATAATTTGAATCTCTCTGCTACCTGATCGATACGTTTCACTTTCGTTCCTGTCATCAGCTGCATAGGTGAGCAGCCTTTTTCTCGTGTTTTGAGATGAAGTGCCATGCATATCAGCTAGTTAAGTGGCGTGCAGGCCAATAGTCGGCATGGAGGCTCGCTCTGAGTAGTCGCCTGTGTATTTTGTGCCTTGGTTTGTTTGATAGGCGGATGGCTGGCTTATCTTCTTATTGTTTGTTTGCGCTGCATATTGCCGTTTTGCCGGTGGTTCGGTAGTGTGATAGAAGTTGGAACATTAATTAAGTAGACGGGGGAGTCTAAGTGAAACGTATTTCTATCGCGCTGTTAGCGGGTTTGATGTTGGTTGCTACCGGTGCCCAAGCCGCAGGCAAAACAGGTTGGTATGTCGGTGGTGGTCTTGGTTGGAACAAATACGAAACCAAACAAGACGTAGATCTGCTGTCAGGTACAGACACGAATCAGCGCTGTTTGTCAGGCGATATTAGCGGTTATCCTAATTCGCCTGCTGCTTGTCATGACTTTTATGAGACAAATGGTTCTACCTTCAACGAAACAGCATTTGGTCTAGATGCATTTGTCGGTTGGGAGTTTATCCCTAACTGGAGTGTTGAACTTCAATACGTCTGGCTGGGTACTACAGATAAAGCTGACTCTGTTTCAGTTGGTGGCACTCCTTTCGGCGGTGTCACTGCTGGATTCCCACCAGCATATGACTCAAACGATGAGCTGAGCTACAAGCAGGAGATTAAGGCTATTTCTTATAATATTCTTGGTCGTTACCATTGGGCTATGTCTCCAAAGTGGGGGCTTAACTTTGTTGCTGGTTGGGGTGTTGGTAAGGCTGAATATGGGCAATCAGTACAAAATATTCAGATTCAGGCTGCTGATGCATCTTGGTTCCGCCCTGAAGAAACGGCTAGAGTTAACAAGCGTGATAACGGCTATATTCTTGGTTTTGGCACCACGATCAATACCTCGGAGCACGTTTTCCTGCGTATTGAATATAACTATTATGGTTATGATTTTGACAATACAATTAAGGCTCCTGGCCGTGTTGCTTTCGATGTCGGGTATCAGTTCTAAAGAGCAAGTTTGTTAAAAACTATCGTTCTGAGAAAGCCCGGCAAATGCCGGGCTTTTTTATTGCCTGATTATTGAAATATTCATGCATTGGTAGTTGGGCCAATAGCCTCTACAATAAAGGCGTTGGCTTTAGGGTCTGAGATCTATGCCATTCATCTAGCAGTTGATATTTCTAGTTCATGTTTATTGCGGTCCGCGACAACGACGGGAGTTTTCTAGGCATTGTTTGATTGGCTAAACAGTTTTCTTGCCCTGCTTGTCAACAGTGCACGCGATCTCGCTCCTATCGTGCTGGTCATCGCCTTTTTTCAAATACTGGTTTTGCAGCAACCTATACCTGATTTGCTCAACATGATTGTTGGGTTGATTCTAGTTTTGCTGGGCCTAACCTTGTTTATCCAGGGTTTGGAAATGGGCTTGTTTCCATTGGGTGAAAGCATGGCGCAAGCCTTTGCGCGCAAGGGGTCACTTATTTGGTTGCTGGTGTTTGCCTTTGCTTTGGGTTTTGGTACGACGGTTGCCGAACCCGCCTTAATCGCTATCGCGGAAGAGGCCTCAGAAGTTGCGAGTGAGGCCAACTTTATAGGCAGCACAGAAGCAGCCCGTGAGTCCTACGCATTCGGACTGCGCATGACTGTGGCTCTATCCGTAGGGGTCGCGATTGTTCTGGGGGTGTGGCGCATACTGAAAGGCTGGCCGGTGCACTACATGATTGCCGGCGGCTATGTGTTGGTGGTTATCATGACAGCAATTGCACCACGCCAGATTATAGGTATTGCCTACGATGCTGGCGGGGTAACCACATCGACGATAACTGTGCCCCTGGTGACGGCGCTGGGCGTTGGTCTGGCTTCATCCATTAAGGGCCGGAACCCTATGGTAGATGGTTTTGGCTTGATTGCGTTTGCATCACTCACGCCGATGATTTTCGTCATGCTCTACGGGATCCTTATCTGATGCCCGTATTTTCTGTATTTCTTGAGGTCTCATTGGAAACGCTGCGCGATGTGTTTCCGATTGCTGCAATCCTGATGTTTTTTCAGTTTGCGGTATTGCGTCGACCACTAGCAAACCCACGTCGCCTGATTATCGGGTTTGTCTACGTATTTGTCGGTTTGGTGCTATTTCTTATTGGTCTCGAGCAGGCCTTGTTCCCCATTGGTCGGTTTATGGCCGGGCAGTTTACAGACCCGACGTTTATTGGCGCAGAACCGGGCGCGGCAGCTGTTTGGAGCGACTATTACTGGGTGTATGCCTTTGCCTTTGCCGTTGGCTTTGGCACCACGATTGCTGAGCCTGCATTGATAGCGGTTGCGCTTAAAGCTGATGATTTATCCGGTGGTAGCATTAGTGCCTGGGGATTGCGTATAGCTGTTGCAGTTGGTGTTGCTACGGGGATTACGCTGGGGGTCTTTCGAATTATAGTTGGCACACCGATACACTATTTCATCATTACCGGTTACGTCAT
>CBDTTT010000044.1:0-8820 GCA_965363345.1 uncultured Chromatiales bacterium | reverse complement strand
CTTTCTCTGGGTTAGGCGCTTGTTGTTTTTGACCGGGCTGTTTACCGATCCACATTATGGGTTTCTCAGACATGCCGTTTCCTTTTCTAGCGGATGCTGATTGTAATGACTGCAGAATGAAAATGCGCGGTTTGATTGGGGCGGGTATAGTTTAGTTTCAGCACGACATCGCTAACAATCCCGGAAGATATCCATACGCATGAGCAAAAGATTAAAAAAACTTTTGATTACAATGATTTGTGTGATTATAGGACTCCCCTTGCTACTGGAGGTCTATTCGCGCTGGCCAGCAAATTTTGATGCAACAATGCCGAAACCCGGAGCTGATAAAACCCATCTGATCATGCTGTTTCATGGTTCAGATGGAAAAGACAACGCTGCAATTATTGCATTAGAACGGGAATTGCGTGGCCGCATCGATGCCAAGAATACCGAGCTAATCCGCTATATCTGGGCACCCTGGTCTGACGACCGTATCCGTGCATCTACAAATGGCAGGCACTTGGGTGAGCTTATCGGCAGCCATCTTGCCAACTACAACATCGATGAACTGCACCTGATAGGGCACAGTGCCGGAGCATGGGTGCCTGATGCAATCTGCAGGCAAATCCGCCAAGCCAAACCAACAAAGACGCTAGTGCGCATCACACTATTGGATCCGATCGGCATCAACGGCGTTGCAGATTTTGGCTGGGGGCAGCGGAATTTCGGCGAATGCGCAGACTTTGCCGAAGCCATTATAAATACCAATGACAATGTACCCGGCACGAATATCGCTTTACGCAATGCCTTTAACATTGACGTGACTAAACTCGAGAACAATAAAAATGGGCACGAATGGCCCGTTTGGTATTATCTCAGCAACCTAAGCGGTGCTAGCCTGACACTGACAGCGAGTCACACGATGTTGCCACGTGGTGCGATCGCGAGAGATAGTAAAGAATTCGAATCCTCTAGCGAGTAGCGACTTAAGCAGCGGGCACAACCAATACGGGAATTCTTGACTCACGCAGTACGCCTTCGCTCACACTACCTAGAAGTACGCGTGAAAGCAGGCCCTTGCCATGCGCTCCGACGACAATGATATCGGCGCTTAACTTGTCGGACTCAGAAATAATTTTCTCGACATAAGGACCCTGCACTAAGAGAGCCTCGCACTCCAAGCCATTACCCCGAATATCTTCGGCAATACCCTGCAACTCTCTGTGCTGCTCCCTAAAGCGATCGGCAACAGCATCGCGGGTCGTCTGTGGACCAGCATCATAGCCAACAAAATCCGGATCAGGCTCGATGACATGTAACAGATGCAAGCGTGCTGAGAACGCTGCAGCAAGGGTTACCGCTCGCGCCAATACATCATCCGTCAGATCTGAAAAATCAACTGCGACAAGAATGTTTTTCATACTCAGTCATGCTCCAACTTTACTTTTAGCCAACAATATCCGGTGAATTTTCGTTACACAAACTAGCTATCTAATGCGGGGTCTGTCATTCCTGCCTTAGAAGCAACGACCATATCCATTACCGCATGTACCGTATAATCGAAATAGTCATGCAACGGAAAACCCTGCAGAAGTGACAACAATTCTTCTTGAGACACACACTCCCAAACCATCCAATACTTCTTGTGGTCGGGCGTAACGAGAAGCTGGGTAAGCTTGCCACTGTTCATCTGTAACTGCGTGTAGTCGACCTCAGCCTGCCCCAATTCCTGATACACCTCAGATGGCACAGGCTTTAGCCCCATCTCTATAACAAAGTTATTACCGTTCAATTCGATGCTTCCCCGTTCATAAATCGGTCGGCTTATCACTAAAGCCCGACTACTATCGTGTGTAAATATAGACTGTTTGAAAAGCGTATATGCTTAACTATACATCTAAGCAATGTTGAGTTTCGCGAGCGGCATCTCAATAGGCAGGCACTAAAATGGAGTTATTAAGAGCAACATGAATCTAACGCTGATTTTGGTGGCATTTGCAGCAGCATTTCTTGCTGGACAGATACGGCTGCCGCCGATGGTTGGCTTTCTTGCAGCTGGCTTTATCATGCTCGCCTTTGGTGTCGAGGGAGGTGATGCGCTCCAGCAGATTGCCAACCTTGGCATTACGTTGCTGTTGTTCACGATCGGGCTAAAGCTCGATATTCGCGATCTGCTTCGACCCGAAGCGTTTGGCGTAACCATCATACATATGCTCTCCACGACAGCGATCTTCGCCCTGATCATGCTGGGAGTAGGTGCACTAAAACTCTCTATATTTGCCACGCTTGGCTGGGAAGCTGCCCTGGTGATGGCTTTCGCACTATCATTTTCCAGCACGGTGTTCGTCGTTAGCGCGCTTGAAGGACGCGGTGAAATGGGTGCGCTGCATGGCCGGACAGCCATAGCGATTCTAATCTTTCAGGATGTTGCCGCTGTCATTTTCATGGCGAGTACCAGCGACTCTCTGCCGAGCCCTTGGGCATTTCTTCTGCTCGGGCTGCCACTGCTAAGGCCATTATTCTCATCCGTACTAGACCGCTCCGGCTACGGTGAACTGCTGGTGCTACTCGGCTTTTGTCTCGCACTGGCGGGCTATGAGCTCTTCGAGGCGGTCAACCTAAAGGGAAACCTCGGCGCATTAGCGATAGGTCTATTGCTCGCGGGCACACCCAAGGCTAGCGATCTGGCAAAATCGCTACTCTCCTTTAAAGAAATATTTTTGATATTTTTCTTCTTGAGTATCGGTCTATCAGAAATGCCAACTTGGACTTCGTTATGGATAGCGTTGTTTTTTGTCGCACTTATCCCGATCAAAACTGGCTTGTTCTTCTTGCTGTTAACACGCTTTCACCTACGCGCCAGAACGTCGACGCTAGTAAGTCTTAGTATGTCGAACTACAGTGAATTTGGCTTAATCGTAGGAAGCTCAGCACTCGCCGCCGGCTGGATCAGTGGCGACTGGATAATTGCACTTGCGCTTGCTGTGGCAGTTTCATTCGCGATTTCCGCGCCGATAAATGTGCAGGCTCATCACCTGTT
Source organism: uncultured Chromatiales bacterium (assembly GCA_965363345.1). Lineage (GTDB taxonomy): Bacteria > Pseudomonadota > Gammaproteobacteria > Steroidobacterales > JABIQA01. Next base: position 5,798 of record CBDTTT010000044.1, on the reverse strand, counting down.
TGATCGCTATGCCAGGCGTTTACGGAAGCTTGAGACACCGACGGTATTGCCGTATGACAGGCCTATTGAACCAGGCAATGCAGAGGTAATAGTGTTTGGCATGGGTCGCCTCGGGGCTGGTGCCTACGATACTTTAGAAGAGCAATATGGCCCCATAGTGCTAGGTGTAGACCGCAACCCAAAAATCGTTAGCAAGCATGTTGCCGCGGGTAGAAACGTGATTCATGGCGACCCTTCCGATATCGACTTTTGGGAACGAACCCGCGGACCTTACAACATTAGGGTAGCCGTACTCGCCATGCCAGGCCATGAGGCGATACTCACCGCTGTCGACGAAATCCAGTCAAGAAATTTCACCTGTACTATCGCAGCAGTTGCATCCAAACATTCTCAGGTTGAAGAACTCGAGAAAGCGGGCGCTACCGCGTCTTATAATTTCTACGCCGAGGCAGGCGTAGGACTTGCACGGCATGTCATCAACAAACTTGAAGAAACCGAAGCCAATGCGGTTTCGCTAGAAGGAAAAACCAGCTAATGGAAATCGACATCGTTCTCGATTCACAACTCAGCTCAACCGAATTCAAAGAACTTGGACTGCTCGCAGAGCAGTACGGCATCAATACAGTCTGGAATGCCAGCTACTTGGATGGGCGTGACCCCTTCACCAACATGGTAGAACTGGCCCGCGCATCAAGCAGAATCAATCTGGCACCAATGGCGCTCAACGGCTATGAAATGCATCCGTTCAGGATAGCAATGGCGCTGCTCACCCTAGGTGAACTTTGTCAGGGCAGGGTCGAAACCATGATAGGTGGTGGTGGCGAGGTAGTGATGTCTTTGGATATCCCCTTCGAAAAACGTGTGCGCTATGTCAGAGAAACGCTTGAAATCGTTAAGGGCTGTACCTCTCAACGACCGTTCAGCTATAGCGGCGAACTTTTCAAGATCAAACATTACGACCCGCAATGGATCAAGGAGCCGGGCCCTTTCGTATACGCAGGAGCCAACAAGCCACAAATGCTGCACATGGCAGCAAAGCACGCGGACGGCATCTTCATGAGTGACTTATCACTCACACTGGCCACCAATGCAATCGATAGCGTGCACACCCGCATGGATGAGCTGGGCCGGGATAAATCAGGCATGCGCTTCAACAACTTCATGGCGTGGTACGTCTACGATGATCTAACCGAAGCCCGCCACGAAGCGCGGCGCTGGATTGGCTTTAGAGCACTGTTTCGCGAGTACATGATGCGCGAGTTTATGACAGCTGATGAATTCGCAATCATCATGCAGCACATTCCCGAAATCTATGCGATGGCTCCGAAGAATGAGTCATCGGTAGAGGGCGTCCCGGATGCACTGCTCGACTTGTGCGTTGATAAACTTACGCTCACAAGTACACCGGATAATCTCGATCCTATCATTGAGCATCTGCTGGAATTCAAAGCTGCTGGCGTCACACATACCTGCCTGGAACTGAAGAAGCATCAGGCACAAGGCATTAAGCTACTGGGCGAAAAAATACTGCCTGCGCTGCGTTAGCTAACACCAACTCTGCTGATCGCCGGGGGCCTCAAGCAGTTCCCGCACGTTGGCCTCAAGAATGCGGTAGCCCACATTGCCGCTTAACATCTGCCGGCCTTCATTAAACGTCATCGTCGGACTGGATTTGACACCTGCCTCGCGTGCCGATTTCAATCCACTACTGAGTTTTGCGTGAGCTATGCCCCTGCGCATAACGCGCAGCACACTATCCACCGGCAGCATGGCCTCATCGACCAACTGCAACAATGTATCGTTGTCGGATACATCAAGGTTCAGCTCGAAAAATGCAGCTCGAATTAGGCTGTCGAGCCGCTCCTGAGCACCGCTTAATGTAGGATCTTCGGCTTCAAGATGCGCTGCAGCAGATAAAAACACGTGAGCAGGCATTGATGAAACCGGAACATGCTTGCGCCAGACATCGTTGTGCAGGCTGACATGCTCGAACTTATCGCCAATCTCATGCACGTGAGTCGCGTATGCATCCACACCACCTTTGGAATCCCACTGATTCTGCATCTTGCTTCTAACATCGCCGAAAATGTCGATATAATGATATGAAAAGACGACATCGTCTTTAAATGCGTCACGAAGTTCCTGCACCCTAACCTGACTAATATAGGCCCAGACACACAACACATCTGAGTAATGACTAATTTTCACGGCACTCATAACAAACAATCTCCCAGAGCATGCTTAGCGTTTTTGGGTGTACCTTGCATGCAAATACAAAAATATTGCTGCGGCTAGCCCCGATGCCCCAAACAACATACACATCACCACAATCTGATACCTAGCCGCGATCAGCGGCGAAACTCCAGCCAAAATCTGACCGGTCATCATTCCCGGCAGAGACACCAGTCCGACAGCAAACAAAGAATTAATCACTGGAATTAGCGCAGCATGAAATGCGACGCGCTGCGCCTTCTCGGAACCACTGCCGGCAGCCAATTCAGCCTCGACACGCTCCACCGCCAAGCTAACCGCATTCATGCAAGCGGCAAATACCATTCCGCCTAAAGGCAAAAGGTAGCGCGGTTCATACCAAGGCTCAACATTGAGCACCAACTGCGTAATCAAAAACAAGACTGCAAGCGATGCAACGCCGATAGAAATCAACGCGGGAAGCAGCAGCGCATGACGCTGTCGCTCTACAGTGCGCAACGCAATCCAGCTTGCCGCAGCAAGCATTACAGCCAACACCCCCGTTACGACTAACGGGTTCTCCGAAGCAAAAATATAGGCCAGCACGTAACCAACAAGAACCAGCTGCAGCAACATTCGCCCGACGGCATATGTGGCCACCATTCCCTCTCCGCGCCACAGAAATAGGATGATCAGCACGAGAGCAACCGGCAAAAAAGCAAATGCCAGCTCAGTAAACTCTATATTGATTACGTTGTTCATTTGCGTGACACACCTGTTACAGCCAAAACGACAGCTCAGTGGCTATATTCTAAGCTTACAAAAACTAACGGCAACTCGACAGCAACATCGGCATATGCAAAGCTAGAAAACAATCCGGCGAACGAAGGCTAGAACACCATGCGAAAAACCAGACATCTGATATCACTTTTGCTCTGCACATTAGTGCTAGTCGGTGCTTGCACTGCCAACCAACAAGAGGGCGCTGCAAAAGGTGCGGGTGTCGGTGCACTAGCTGGTGCCGCCGGATCAATGATGACCGCCTTGGTATTCGGTGGCAATGTCGGTGAGGCTGCCGCGAGAGGCGCTGTATACGGCGCAAGTGCCGGCGCTGTCGGCGGTGCCGTCGCAGGCTCATCAAAAGACAACGCAGAAGCACAGCAACGAGCTGCCAAACAACAAAAGGAGCTGGAGAAGCTTCGCAAGAAACTTGGCGACGATACATTTAGTGGCATGCAGGCGCTGGTGCAATGCAAACACGAGGTGGCACTTGCCTATGGCAAGACCGCAGCGAAATCAAACAAATACAAGCTGTCCGGACTATGGCTTCAAGCCCTGACCCTCGAAGATCAGGGCAATGTGAGCGAACTGGACCAACTTGCGCCAGAAATTATCAGCGCCGATTCACGCATCGATTCAAGCGAACAGGCTATTCAGATACTCGAAAACTATAAGCAAAACCTCCAGCAAATAAGGGCGCAATTCGACCTACCCGAAACCTGCTAGCGCCGGGGCGTCCTGCAGTTTCCAGCGCATTAAGGGTCAATAGGGGCAAAACGCTCGACTCCAAAGAGCTGTCGGGCTATCCTGCGCAGCGCTATAGAACTGAAGCATGCTACGTAGCATCTCAAGTCGCTGAATAAAAACACTTATTACATTTCAAGCAGCCGTCTTAAAGGCTTCGGTTACGTGGGTATACGCACCTACACCAACACCCCTTTTGCATCCGGTAATAGAGAATATGAACAACTCAATCCTGGCCCTTTTAGCAACCGCGCTGCTGGTTTCGACAACCGCACTTGCGGGTGATGCTGAGCCCAAAGAAAAGTGGCCATCACGCGCCTCAACCGAAGATCTCGATTGGACCGTGACCGCATACGTAGCAAGAATTTCGACCGAACAGCTTGGCGATATGATTATTGGTGCCGCCAGCCTGGAAGAAGACAAACTGTATGCGATTGCTCTTAACAAACGCCTATATCGTTGGGATGCCGGCTGGGATTTGGAAATAGAAGGACAGGTCGCTAAGCATGCAGGGCCCAAGCAGAGACACTGGGAGTTCAACGGTCTTGGTGCATTCCGTTGGAACCGTTTCTATTGGGACCGTTATCTGAATACGAGCTTTGCTGTTGGCCTTGGTGTGTCATACGCGACTGAAGAAGGGCAATTTGAAATTGATGCCCACGGCGACACATCTAAAGTGCTCGCTTATATTCTGGTTGACCTGGACTTCTCTCTGCCGAAATATCCCAATTGGGCACTCGATGTCCGTATTCATCACCGCTCATCAGCCTACGGTACGTTTAATAGCAATATTGAAGGCGCTTCAAATGCGCTGGGTGTTGGCCTTAAGTACCGCTGGTAAATGCTGAACAAACAGATCTAACGAAGCTCTTTACGCATATCCGCCCACAAAGGACCACCTTTCGTGGGTTCTGCTATATAGCTATAGCCCTGCTTTTTATAGAAATCTAAAGCGCCCCCGGCAGCCTGCAATGCTAGTGCGGTAATGCCCCGCCGTATGGCCTCTTTTTCCAGTTCAGATACCAATGCGCTGGCAACGCCGCGGCGGGTAGCTACCGGGTCGACATATACGGATGTAATTTCTTCCTTCCCCGGATGCAAAGCACCAAAACCAACTATCTGACCAGAGATCTCTGCGACAAAAAAGCACTCGGTAGACATCTCATGAACGTAATCCGCTGGAACGCGACTATCAAGCCAAGCCAATACTCCCTGATTATTCCGCTCCAATGAATCCGGCCCCTTGGCTGCGGCAAGATGAACGACCCTTATCGCCGCTGCATCGTCCAGAGTAGCTGCACGGGTTGTGATGACACCATCCTTAAGTTGATTCAACTGCGAGTGCCTTTTGTGTAATGGGCAAATGCCTTTGCAGCCGTGTCATAGCCCAATTGAATCATCTCTTCAGAACGGTCAAATTCAAGGGTGCCACAAGCATTACGCGGAATGTCGACGGTCGCATCAGGTGGGTAGGCGGCTAGCTTTTGTCTGGCTATCGCACCCTGCATGGCATCAAAAGTCTGATTGGCGATCTCGTACATCTCCAAGTCTACGCTTAGGCCGGACACAGATTTTTTCTTTAAGTTATCGATATAGGACTCGAGCCGAGCCTTAAACCCGCCAGGAGATGGTTTGTCCGGGGCAGATACAGATGCGGGGACCTTTGCTACGGGATGTCCATTAAGATTTACTGCCAATTTCAGATCAGTATTGTCATTAAAGGTAGGCGCTATTGGGACTGGGTTTAATATACCGCCATCCAAAAGACGCTTGCCGCCCAGCTCCGCAGGAGTAAAGAATAAGGGCAGTGAAATCGAAGCTCTTACCGCATCAAAGACCGGGCCCTCATTCAGCCATACTTCCTTTTCCCTGCCAATGTCAGTAGCAACCGCCGTAAATCTTATTGGCAAACCTTCAATCGTATGGTCACCAACAAGCTGTCTAAGCGTATCAATAATGCGATCGCCTTTGACAAATCCGCCATCGGCAAGAGTCACATCCAATAGCTTAATGATATCCAGCTTATCCAGTGCCCGCAGCCACTCAGTAAAATCGTCTAGCTTGCCACATGCATAGATTGCACC
>CBDTTT010000043.1:0-9227 GCA_965363345.1 uncultured Chromatiales bacterium | reverse complement strand
GGCGGTATTCTTACAGAAACCGTTGGCATCACTCACCCGTGGTGGCAGATGGCAGGCATTGTGTTGCTTGGTCCGGTCTGGCTTTCGATGGTGCTTATTGGGTATTTCAGGGGTGGTAGTAATCTTGGCAAGTTAATCAACAGCACAGACACCCTCTTCCGGCTGTTCATGGCAGCAGCAGTGCTGGTTTCGGTAACCTACTCATGGTCAACCGGACGACTGGACAATACGCCATGGGTCGGCGGCAAACTGGTCCTGTTTTCTACCATTCTTATATTCGGACTCATCATGCAGATTCGTTTGCGGCCTTTCGATGCAAACCTGGCCAAATTATCTAGCGACGGGCCATCAGAGGAAATTGATGTGGCAATGAGTAAGTCTCTTGCTGGTGCACGTCCTTATGTATTCGGCATCTGGATTTCGCTAGCTATTGCCGCTTGGCTCGGTGTTGCACAGCCAGTGTAGTCAGCGCTCAACATAGACGCATAAAAAAGCCCGCAATAGCGGGCTTTTTTATTGTTTTAAATGTCTCTTAACTACCAGCAAGCCTCAACAGGTATTGTTGATCTGCAAACTCAACGACATCACCGGAATGCATCTTCTTACGTTTACGGGTTTCTACCTCGCCATTTACGCTAACCAAACCTTCTGCGATAACTAGCTTGGCTTCACCGCCGCTACCAACCATGCCTTCAAACTTAAGTATCTTGTAGAGCTCAACCGGCTCGGTTCTAATTTCAACATCCTGCATTTGCAACCACCTTAAAAGAAAGCCTCGACACCAATAAGAGGACCTTTATAGCTGTATTCCAACGCCCCCTTAAGGTTGCGTTTATCATAGTCTATATCCACGTCAAAGAGCTTGTAACCTAAACGGAAACCCGCGTATTTAAAGGCCTTCCAGCGCAATGAGACATCGCCGGTGATAATACTGCCGGACAGATCTTCGTCATCATCTAGCTGCAGTGAAAGAGCCAGCCAACCCAAGTTAGCATCAATCAGCCACTTGTCATTAAAGGCATAGGTGTAGCCTATATCTAAGGTCGGCAACGGAGCCGTTATCTCGACCCTCTCATCAAACAACTGATCCAAAGGAACGTTGATATCACCGATATCAACCGGTACGCCGCGAAGACCAAAAGTAAACTTCTCTAAAGACAAACCGATGCCTAATGAGAGTTCTTTTCTTTCGTCAAACAAAAGGGAATAGGAATACGCTACAGTAAATGCTTCGACATCAAAAAACGATTCGATAGGCAGTTTTACATCAAGCTCGACATCGCCGATAAAAATAGTACTACCATTGGCTGGAGCAAATGAGCTTCTGTCGAGTGCAAAATAATCAACCTTTACTGAGTGACGCTTAAAAAAGCGCCAAGTGCCATCAATCAAGGCGGTTGATTTCTCAGAGTCAAGATTCAGGTTCTGTTCAAAGCTGATGCGGGTACCGACTGTTTGAGACTGATCAGTGACTGTAACTGTGGTATCCAGCCTTGGGCGATATCCTGAGACGCCAAGTTGCAAGCGCTCACCATTAGGCCAACTGCGCCATTCGGGCTTCTCACCGGCGAAAACCTGAAACGATATAAGACCTAACAGGAGGCCAAATAAAAACCTGTTAAACATATGGAATCTCTACAATTTAGGGCCAATATCGCAATTCTACCCGATAATAGAGCAATTAATATCTACGCTTAAATACAAAGGTGATGGCAACCCACAAAAAAGGGTCGGACAATGCCGACCCTTGTCTATTAGAAAGAGGCTAATAGAGGCTAATGAAAAAGTGCTAATAGAAAACCTACAAACAATTACTTCCCATATTTCTCAGCACGCTCTAGCCGTTCTGTAACCTCAGGATCGATCTCGTAGCGTTCCCAACCCTTGGGGGCTGTATACACGCCCCAGTCGACCATCTTATTGACCTGATGTTTCACCAACTCTTCCTGGTGCGCCTCGGTAAATGGCGGCTCATCCATGCATAGGTTCTTTGGATAAACACCACCCTTGGCGATCATTGCATCGTAGATTACTTTGTATTCTTCGGCGCGAATATCCTTCGCCAGATTCTGCCACTTAGCACGCAGACGGAAATCTCTTAGACCATCGATATTAATAATACCGCTGACAAGCGACTCGCCGCCGCCTTTGTATTCCGAAATGATATTGCCTCGGTAATCAAAAATCTGACTCTTGCCGCAAGATACGAGATGGTCCGGATCGCCCGGTAAAGAGATGGCACCAATATTTGGCGATAGCACATAACAGGTATTAAATATGGCGTGTGACTGATTCTGAATCTGCGCCATATTGTTACCCATCCAGGGCTCCGGATACTGCGTACGCCAGATAATTTCGGCACCATTCATAGCCAAACCACGCGCTGCCTCGGGGTAACTGCCTTCGGCGCAGATCAAGGTACCTATGTTACCAATCTCGGTCTTAGCGACCGGGAATATGGCCTCAGTTAATTTGACCGGATCATCGCCGTATTTCTCGAGATAGATATCCCAGATATCGCTAGGTGCAACGTTCGGTTCACGCTGATAAAACGACGTTTTGTAATGCTTGTGAATGATCTTGCCTTCGGGATTAATAATGAAGGCAATATTGAATATCTTGTTTTCGACGAACTCGGGGTCCTTACAGATCATCTGCGCGATGATGTAGACGTTCATTTGCCGCGCAATATCGCCCAGAAAACGGGTTTCCGGACCATCAATCTCCGGCACAACATCGTTGTATATCCGCAGATGATCATCGCCACCGCCCAACGCCCAGCCGCCGATACCACCTTCTGAAAGTGCCACCAGCCTAACCGGCAAGTCGAGACTGCAGTTCCACACGCCAAAACCGATGCTTTTAGCAAGCCTTTCAAGGTCTTTCATGTAGTCATCGCGGCAAATCGCCATAGTCGACTGGTTTTGAATGCCAACGGCAGAGTATTGAAGTGTCATTGGTGGTGACCTCGTAATTTAGACAGATTAGATAATACAACTTCGGTTTAATGACAGCATAGGCGGAATTACCGAGATTACCTATCGGATATCGCTGTTCCATACTGCGGTCACAGTGCATCCGGTTACCCGCACGTATAGCCGCAGAAGATGAGATTGCGCTAGTATCGGATGCACTCGGAGAGACAATATTGCCAATATAAAGGTGCCTTGACCCCTGTCAGGGGCGCCACAATAAGCTGGCAATGGTTCGTCTCAATCCACAGCAACATTAAATATTGAATTTAACGATTAAAGGGTAATCACCATGGCAGAAGATCAATCAAGTAATTACGCCGGCGTTTGGGACAGCAAACTAGGTTTCGGCAAAAAATCGGCCCTTATCGTGATCGATTTCCTAAAAGGCTACACCACCGAGGGTTCGGACCTTTACGCACCCGGTGTTGTGGATGCAGTAAGTGAAACTCCCGAACTGCTGACTGCAGCGCGTAAAGCAGGAATCAGGATCATTCACACTCAGGTTCGCTATAACGAATCCGACTTCGTTGACGGTGGCGTCTGGATAGAAAAAGCGCCGGTTCTTAAATGCCTGGTCGAATCAAACCCATTGGCTCAATTCAATGACGCCGTTATTCCCGCAAAAGACGAACTCGTTATTACCAAGCAATACGCCAGTGCTTTCTTCGGAACCAGCCTTGCAGCAACGCTAACCGCGGCAGGCATCGACACTCTAATCATTACCGGCTGCACCACTTCCGGCTGCATTCGCGCCACTGCCGTAGATGCACTGCAGAATGGCTTCCGGGGTATCTGCGTACGTGAGTGTTGCGGTGACCGGCATGATGGCCCGCATGAAGCGAATTTGTTCGACATCAATGCCAAGTATGGCGATGTGATCAGTAAAGCAGAATGTCTCGAATACCTTGAAGGGCTTTCTTAAGCTGCTCAAGTAAATACGGCATTAGAATATTTATCGAATTTTATGACAGAGGTGCAAGATGGCTGAATTAACACAATCCAAACATTACGACTACGTCCCCATTATTGACCGTGAACCGTTCAAACTGCCTGAGGGCAAACGTGTTGCGGTTATGCCTTACATCAACATTGAGCATTTCCCTGCTGCAATTAAAGGCACCCCGCTTATTCCGGGCACTCAAGTATTCAGCCCTGATCCATTGAACTACGGCTGGCGTGATTACGGCAACCGTGTTGGCCTGTGGAGAATGATGGAAATGATGGATCGCCTCAATATGCGCGGTACCGTCTGCCTGAATGCCGAAATTATCCGTGAATACCCCCGCATCATGGAAGAAGGCGAGAAGCGCAATTGGGCCTGGATCGGTCACGGTGTTAACAATGCTCCCGCAAACTTCATCGGTAATGTGACCGGTGATAACGGTGAAATTATCCACGCTCTTGCCGAAGAACGTGAACGTGAAATTCTCGAATCAACACTGGGCGAAATGGAGAAGTACCTTGGTCGTAAGACTAAAGGCTGGCTCTCTCCCTTCCTGACTCACACCGACAACACCCCTCGCCTGCTTGAAGAATACGGCGTTGAGTATCTGTGTGATTACACGGCTGATGATCATCCCTTCAAGTTCAACACACCGAAGAACAACCTGATCTCTGTGCCTTACACTGTCGAACTCAACGATATTCCATCATTCCTGAATGTCGGTGTTTCTTCGGAAGCATTCGGTGACATGATCATTGATCAGTTCGATGTGCTGTATGAAGAAGGCGCCACCAACGCCCGTTGTATGCCGATTTGTCTGCATACCTTCCATGTTGGTCAGCCTAACAAGTTCAAACATTTGAAACGTGCGTTCGAGTACATTGCGAGCCACGATGATGTTTGGCTTACTACCGGTGATGAAGTGAATGACTGGTACCGTAAGGAATATATGGGCTAAGCAAGTCGCTCATAGCAAACTAAGGCCGGTGGTTAATTCCACCGGCCTTTTTTTATGCACAGAATCTTTAATCCACAGGTTGGGCATGCTCAGGCAGATACCTGTAGATACATATATATATGCTATATTTATCTGATCTGATAATACTGAGGTAGTCCCAATGGCCTGGATCAAAAAGAACGTCCGCGACGCGAAGGAAGGTATCGATACGCCGATCCCAACGCAGATCGTATCCAATGAAGAATTTACTCCGATGCCTCAGACGCCTGATCAGGCAGAAGTTGAAGCCCGCATTGATCAGCTGGCAACGAAGTACACTCAAAAACTCGACGTCAGTCGTCGTGATTTCATGCGCAGCACCGGCGGCATGGCTGCAGCATTTATCGCGATGAATGAAGTCTTTGGTCCTACCTTTAAAGTGGCTGAGGCTGAAGTTGTCGACAGCGAGGCCTACGCTGAAATGTGGCCAAAGAATGAGTTTATTTTTGATGCTCAAACGCATCACGTGAAAGACAGTATCACCGGCCCAATTATGTTCCGGAAAATGACTGGCAAAGCCGGACTTAACCCGGACCTGAACGGTATCACCGAAGGCAAAGACACTCTGCATCGTGCCAACTTCGTTAAGGAAATATTCTTCGATAGCGACACCGTTATGGCCATCATGACCGGTGCGGTTATCGGCCCACCAAAAGCGCATGCCCTACCCGCCGACGAAATGGTAAAAACTCGCAATCTGGTTAATAAGGCCGCCGGCTCACAGCGCATGCTGAGTCATGGTCTCGCCAACCCTGTTGCTGATAACTGGGAAGAAGATTTTGACTGGCAGGTTAACGAACTCAAGATAGATGGCTGGAAAGCCTATACCGGCAACCCAAGCGGTACCTGGCGTCTGGATGATGAAAAAGTCGCCTACCCTTTTTTCGAGCGTATGCTGAAATCCGGCGTGACGAACGTCAGTATTCACAAAGGTCTGCCGCTTCCGGGGCGTTTTGAACCATTCTTCAAGATTGACGATATAAAACAAGCCGCCAAAGACTTCCCGGATATCAACTTCATCATCTATCACTCAGGCATGAAAAACATGATGACCATGTTGCCCCCTGGTGAAAGTGGTATCGAACCCAATGGCTATATCCCGTGGGCTACCGATCTCGTTAAGGTGCGCGAAGAAAACCCATGGATGACGAACGTCTACCCTGAACTCGGTGCAGTATTTGGTCACTCTGTTATCACCCACCCTGATATTACTGGTCACCTGCTTGGTCAATTAATCGGTGCCTTTGGCTCGGATCATGTCATCTGGGGAACCGATGCCATTTGGTGGGGCTCACCGCAGTGGATGATCGAAGCGTTCCGCCGCTTCCAGATTTCTGAAAGTCTTCAAGAGCAATACGGCTACGCACCGATCTCCGAGGCTGATAAAGCCAAGATCTTCGGCCCCAACCTCGCTGGCTTGTACGGCGTTGACGTCGAGGCCGCACGAACGGCTATTCCGGGTGATGCACTGAGCAGTATGAAAACCGCCTATCTTAAAGATGGTGGCAACCCCAGTAATACTGCGTATGGCTGGGTCGCTGTTTAAGCGCACGGAATTAACATGAAGAAATCACTTATAAAACTGACCGCCCTTAGTGCCCTGCTGTTTGCCGGAGGCGCTGCCGCCGAATCAGACAAGCTGTTTGCACTCGATGAGAATCAATGCAACCCGCCCGCAGGCGCTGAGCTTCGTGGCAATGCGGAGAATGGTAAAGCACTGCACGTTAAGAACTGTGCTGATTGTCACGGCTTGGATGGCAAAGCCAATGTGGTGGTGATGCACATGGACGAGACACCAAAGGATCAAAGCGATCCTGCATACATGAAGAATCTGCCCGACCCGTTCCTCTACATTGCGATTTGTAAAGGTGGCGAAGGTATTGGTAAGTCTTATGTGATGTCACCTTGGGGTGATTACTTCACAGATCAGGAAATTAAAGATCTGATAGCCTGGATACGCACTTTTTCCAGCACCTGAGTTTAATAACAACTCAGTATTCAGTACCGGAGCCAATAAAAAACCCGCACAAAGCGGGTTTTTTATTGGGCCACTGTAAAATATCAGCGGCGCTACTTGCCCTCGTACTTAGCGAAGTCCAGCGTAAAGTCTGCAAAGGTTGCATTCGGCTCGTACGACAACGGCCGATAGGTCACGTGACCATAGCCGCCGATCAGTGATGTTGGCTTAATCAAACCTGCCGTAGAAACAACCGCACCGAAGTTCTGACGACCACGGAACATCATCGGGTCCCAGCCGTGGTACATGAATGTCATGCTCGGCTGCATTGATGAGGATACGTGAGCCATCGCAATAAACTCACCTAGGGTATTAAACACACGAATCAAATCGCCATCCGCAACGCCACGTGCATCAGCATCATCCGGATTAACGTAGATATCGGGCTCACCGCGTTGCAGGCTCAGCAAAAAGGAATCATCGCGCCAGGTGCTGTGAATACCGTGACGTGCATGCCCCTGCAACATCCGCAATGGATAGCCAGGGTTGCTCAATGGTCCTTTGTAGGTAGGCAGTGTTTCGCCTTCCTCCATAAACCAATCGTGATCCATGTAGTACTGCTGACGCCCTGTGAGTGTTGGATACGGCACTTTATCGCGAACGGCCTGCAACAGTACCGAGCCATAAGGCGAGTCTTTATCGTAAACAACGGTATCAGTACCTGGGTTACGCATCATGCCGCGCGCCGCCATTTCATCGAACGAAACCTGCGGTAGGCCATGGTTGTTATCGATAAGAAACTGGATCACATCCTTCGTGGTCTCAGCCTCGCCGCCAATCGTGAACTGGTCGTAGAATGTTGTCAGGTCACGCGATACCGGCATGCCCATGAAGTTATCATCAACAGGTCCAATATCCCTCGCCTTCGCGCGTTCACTAATCGCTTTCGAGAACGCTTTGTAAATCGCGAAGTCATCCATCGATTCGCCAAGCGGCGCAACGGCGGTGTCTAGCACCTGCACATAAGGCGTGCGCGGCTCGAGCATAAAATCTTGACGTTCATAGTGATGAGCAACCGGCAGCACGTAATCGGCGTACATTGCTGTCACACCCATGTCAGGTGCACATACCACAATCGTCTCGAGTTTCTCAAACGCCTCCGAACGCCAGCGTTTGCCGGAAGCCCGCCAGTTAGCAGCGTTACTGCCGGAATAAATACCCATCTTCCACTTAACTTTACTGTAATCGGGGAACCAGCCGTTATCGATGGATTTCTGAAAGTATTTATCGACGTGTTCCGCAAGTTCAGTACCGTACACCTGCTTATTAAGCTTCTTCATGTCGCCATGGGTGTAATCCCAACGCGCCATGGTTGCGATACGCAGCGTAGGTGGCAGGTTCTTGAACATGAACGCAAACTGAGATGCCTCGTGCGGCATGTTCCAAATCTGCAGACCACCGCCCGGCTTACCGAGGCTGCCCGTAAGCGATGTTAACAACAGGAATGCCCGCTGCATCAAGTCACCGTGCAGCCATTTACAAATTCGGTATCCGGAGAAAATCATGCCCGGATCAGCAGCACCAAACTTCTGTCCTAAATCGACAATGACCGCAGGATTGAGGCCGGTAATTTCGGAAACGTGCTGCGGTGTGTATTTTTTGCACTCGGCCTTAATTTTTTCAAAGACCGTGATAACCGCTATAGGACCTTCAGCACCTTCGATAGTCCACTCGCCTTCAAGCGCCGGTTCAAGGCCTTCAAGCTCAAGGCTGCCCTGATTCATTACCGGAACCATAGAACCCGGTGGGGGCTTCGGTGCTCCGGTAGCAGGTGCCTCAACCATTTCGCCGCGATTGTCGTCCCAAATGTAAAACAGATTATCGCGAGCATCTTCAGTGCCGAGTATGTCGGTTTCACGCAGAAACTTACCATTGTCCTTTCGAACCAGGAAAGGCATATCCGTCTGCTCGCGTAGGTAGTCGGCACGGAACTGACGGCTCTCGATAATAATATTTGCCATGCCCATAGCAAGGGCAGCATCAGTACCGGGCTTTGGGTTGACCCACTTACTAGCGTGCATCGCTGTAGGTGTAAACTCAGGTGAAATGGCAATCACTTCGGTGCCGTTGTACTTTGCTTCCCAGAAGAAATGAGCATCGGGAATACGCGTCACAGCAGGATTGCAGTACCAGACCAAACAGACCTTAGACTTAAACACTGCAGCCATCGTATCGGCAACCAATGGCACGCCCGTGGTCATGTAAACGCCAACAGGAAGGTCGCCTACTCCAGCAAATGCTTCTGGAACCTCGGTGCCTGCAATAGTCGCAAAGCGGCCAAGAGCAGCAAATGAA
>CBDTTT010000042.1:0-9264 GCA_965363345.1 uncultured Chromatiales bacterium | reverse complement strand
ATGAAGATTAACCGGAGCGACAAATGAGCTTGCATCACAAATCCCAGAAAACGCTTGAAGCCCTTTTTGCACATCCTATCTCAATGAATATTGAGTTTAGTAAGGTTGTGCATATGTTCGAAGAGCTGGGCGCTGAAGTTGAAGAGACCAAGAAGCATCATCTGAAGGTTAAGCTTAATGGTCATGAAATGACTTTTGCCCATCCTCATCACAAAAACGTTGATGATAAGAATCAGGTGGTGGCAATGCGTGATTTTCTGAAAGACTGCGGTATTAGCCCGGAGTAATGCTTTAAAAGCTGCTTAGGTAAACAGGTACAATTCGAGGCCCGCATCATGCGGGCCTTTTTTGTGCTTCATTCCTTTGCGGTATTGCTAGATTGCTTGTGGAGATATTGATGAATAGTGTGACATGCCTAATCACGGGTGCCACAGACGGCATTGGCAAAGCCCTTGCTATAAGGCTGGCCGCGGAAGGCCATGAGGTGATCCTGCATGGCCGCAACCCCGATAAACTTGCTGCTGTTGCAGCGGAAGTAGGCGCGATTTCGAGTGCTTCAGTAAACACAATATGTGCCGATTTTGCTGACCTCGAACAGGTGGCGTCACTGGCCATAGCTATCAAGGCCGATTATCCGAACCTCTGCCTTCTCGTAAACAATGCCGGTCATCTGACCGACCATCGTCAGGAAAGTACCGATGGTTATGAGCTGACTTTTGCGGTTAATTATCTGGCCCCTTTTTTGTTGACTAATCTGCTGCTGCCGGTGTTGCAGCAAAACCAACCAGCGCGGATCGTGAATGTTGCCTCATCCGCTTTTGGGGGTGGCTATATTAATTTTGAGGATCTGCAGATGACTCAGGGCTTCGATGGTTGGCAGGCCTATGCAAACTCAAAGTTGGCCAACGTGCTGTTTAGTAATCTGCTTGCTGAGCAATTAGGTGACAGTGGTGTCGTTTCCAATAGCTGTTGTCCGGGGCTGATTGATACGAACTTCTTTCATACTAATACGGTGTTTGCCGACGGTGCCTATGAGCGCATGCAGCCGGGTATGCGTACTCCCGAGCAGGGTGCAGATATACCCTTTTATATGGCTACGTCGGACGAAACGGCTGCGGCCAATGGTCGTTTTTACCTGCGACGCCGGGATCTTGGCTTAGGGGATGAAATTCGGTCGATGCCGCTCAACTGGGATCGCAATACGGCACAGGAATTGTGGTCTGAGACCCTCACAATACTTGAGCATTGGCTCTGAAAGGCTATTTCGGCCAACTTGCCACGGTAACCCCGTATAGCGGCTGGTGGCTCCTCTGCTGTCTACTGGGCGTAGGCAGTAAACAGGAGGGTTTGGCATGGCAAAGCATGTGGTGACATTGAGTTTGCCGGTTCGGGAACTGAACCGGGCGGATGTGGTATTTGATGTGGTTCAAGAGGGACGCAAGTTCGGTACATTTACGGTATCAAATGGCTCTATGGTTTGGTTTCCCCGCGGTACCCGTTATGGCTATAAGCTCGGCTGGGAAAAATTTGATGAGCTGATGAAATCAGACGCCACCCGCGTAGAGCACCGCCGCGGGCAAAAATAGCTTCCGGACAGAGTCTATCACCCACAAAAAAAACCGGCGCATCTCCGCGACCGGTTCTTTTTTGTGCAACCACGAACCGTGGTTCGTAGCGAAAGCTCTTCTTATTTTTTGTTTTTCTCTTCTTTACGTTTTTTCGCTTCTGCGATGACTTCTTCAGCAACATTGCGTGGTGCAGGTGCGTAGTGTGAGAACTCCATAGAGAACTGGCCACGACCGGAAGTGATCGTACGCAAATCACCGATGTAGCCGAACATATCGCTCAATGGGCAATCGCATTTGATACGAACGCCTGTTGGGTTTTTATCCTGAGATTTGATCATGCCACGGCGACGGTTAAGGTCACCAATAACATCACCCACGTTATCTTCAGGAGTAAACACATCAACTTTCATGATGGGCTCAAGTAGCTGTGGCTTCGCTTTAGGAATCGACTGGCGATACGCGTTACGGGTTGCAGCTTCAAATGCCATCGCTGATGAATCAACAGCATGGAAAGCACCATCGAGCAGTGTGAACTTAACATTCAATAGTGGGTACCCAGCCATAGTACCTTCGGCCATCATCTTCTTGAATGCTTTATCAATCGCACCCCAGTATTCACGGGGCACATTACCGCCGGTAACCTTCGATTCAAACTCATAGTTTTCGCCATCAGCTTCAGGAAGAGGCTCGATCTTGTAGTCGATTTTACCGAACTGACCAGAACCACCCGTTTGTTTCCTATGGGTATAGCTGTCTTCGATGGTGTTGGTGATTGTTTCGCGGTAGGCAACCTGAGGCTTACCAACTTCTACTTCGATACCGTGCGTACGCTTCAGGATGTCGACTTTAATGTCGAGGTGAAGCTCGCCCATGCCCTTCATGATGCTTTCGCCGGTTTCCTGATCGGTTTCGACCTGGAACGAAGGATCTTCAGCAATCATCTTGCCCAATGCGATACCCATTTTCTCGGTACCCGCTTTGTCTTTTGCAGCAATAGCGATTGAGATGACGGGGTCAGGGAAAACCATAGGCTCAAGGGTAGCAGGGTGCTTTTCATCAGCCAGTGTGTGACCTGTTTGAGTGTTCTTCAGGCCAACCAGCGCCACGATGTCGCCTGCCTGCGCTGAATCGATTTCTTCGCGTGAGTCAGCATGCATTTCTACAATACGACCAATACGCTCTGTTTTACCTGTGAAGGTATTCAGCAGGTTGTCACCTTTCTTCAGTGTGCCTGAGTAGATGCGGGTAAATGTAAGGGCACCGTAGCGGTCATCCATGATTTTGAATGCCAGTGCACGCAATGGCTTGCTTGCGTCAACAATTGCGAACTCGCCGGTTTCGTTACCTTCCATGTCAACTTCAGGCTGAGGTGGAACTTCGGTTGGGTTTGGCAGGTAATCAATAACGCCGTTCAGTACGTTCTGTACGCCTTTGTTCTTAAATGCTGAACCACAGAAGGTGGGGAAGAAGTCCAGAGCAATGGTGCCCTTGCGGATACATTTCTTCAGGTCTTCAATAGAAGGTTCATTGCCATCCAGATACGCTTCCAGCAGGTCATCATCCTGCTCAACAGCCGTTTCGATGAGTGCTTCGCGATATTCTTTGGCTTTAGCAACCATGTCTTCCGGAATATCTTTAATTTCGTAATTTTCAGGGAGACCTGTGTCATCCCAGACCCATGCTTTCATAGTCAGTAGGTCGACAACGCCTACGAAGTCATCTTCGATACCGATAGGTAGAACCATAATCAGCGGGTTAGCAGCCAGAACGTCTTTGACCTGAGCTACTACACGATAGAAATCGCCGCCTATACGGTCGAGCTTGTTGACGAAGATGATACGTGCAACTGCAGATTCGTTAGCGTAGCGCCAGTTCGTTTCAGATTGAGGCTCAACACCGCCGGAGGCACAGAATACGCCGACGCCGCCATCAAGAACTTTCAGTGAGCGATACACTTCGATTGTAAAATCAACGTGTCCCGGTGTATCGATGATGTTCAGGCGATGGCCATCCCACTCGCAGCTGGTAGCAGCAGACTGAATTGTAATGCCGCGTTCCTGCTCCTGTTCCATGAAATCGGTGGTTGCAGCACCATCATGCACTTCGCCGGTTTTATGAATTTTACCGGTTAGTTTCAGAATACGCTCAGTGGTGGTGGTTTTACCCGCATCCACGTGGGCGAAGATACCGATGTTTCTATACAGACTCAGGTCTTTCATGACAGCTCTACACTTAAAATAATTGGTTAATAAAAATTCTGTTTTCTGTTGTACAAAGTCGTTTTTTATAGCGATCTCTAATTGCTAAAAAAACAAACGGCGCACTGTGCTCAATGTGAGGTCAGGGCGCCGGAAATTTACCTTTTGGGTTGCGCTACCAAGTAGCTGCACGCGCTTTCTAAGGCCGCGTTTCCTCATACTGAGGAATACCCCTGTTATGGGCGCGAGATGATAACAGGTGCTACCCCTTTGAACCAGCGTAAATCCATGAAAATGGTCTGAAATTCATGGGTTTTGCGATGCGCAGGCTGAAGCACCCGAAATACTTGGCTTTTCCTTTAGGACTTGCTCACGGACTTGCTGAAATCGGGTGCGTCTTACTGCTGCCCCGGTCCGGTGTTGTCGGCAATATCCTTGGCTAGCGGGTCTTTGCCAACCTCTATGGGTGGTTGGCTGCTGCCTGTCATGAGCTGTTTGAACTGCTCCGGCGCCACAAAATGACAGTAATGGACACCACGAAAGCGTTCAGGCGCCTTCGCAAATCGGGGGTCGCTAAACTCAACGATAAAGCCTTTGGTGGCTATGTGCAGCTCCTGTGCACCGTTTTTACTGCTGCCATAGGCCATGACATACGGCTTTAACCACGCGGGACCTGTCATGCCGGGATTTTCCGGATCGCCCGGAGATTCGTTCGGGTCGAAGATAACCGCTTTGTAGTTAGCGAAGGCCTCTTGCCCCAGTTCGATGCTGAGCAAGCCATGTACCTGCCTATTCATTTCCTGACAAGGCTGATCCGGTCCTGCCGAACCCGGTCCGAAAGTCATATTTAAATGGTCGGTGTTCTTCAGTTTGCAAGATATGCCTAAGATTTCACCTGCCTCATTAAACCAGTTGTACTGCTGAATCTGTGGGCGCTCATTTGGCCCTTCAATAATAGCCTTTGACTTTACGAAGCTGTCGAAATCGCTGTGCACGACTAAATCCATTTCAACGTTCGTGCGTACGACAACCCGTTGGGCATCGAGGCAGTACTCGTTAAGCTCCGGAATATCGGTAAGACCGGTGTAAGCTTCTTCCGCACTCAGAGGACTGAATGTTAGCAGTGCGATGATGATGCCTGCCGAAGCTTGGGCGCTGCGCTGTATCGATATATTCATGCTAATTCCGTTGATCGTTAATTGAGTCTAAGGTTACTGTATTTTAACCGCGGTATTGCAGCTTAGTCTGCAGCCCGCCATTGACCCGGAGTGAGTTCTTCGAGCGACCAGTCGCCAACGCGTGCCCGCACCAGGCGCAGGGTAGGGTGGCCAATAGCTGCGGTCATGCGGCGGACCTGTCGATTTTTGCCCTCACTGATGGTCAGCTCCAGCCAGCTGGTCGGGATGTTGGCTCTATGGCGAATAGGGGGTTTCCGTTCCCAGAGACTTGCCGGCTCATCAATTAGCCTTGCCTCTGCCGGTCGGGTCAGACCATCTTTGAGCTTCAGGCCTTGCTGCAGTTGCTTTAATGCAGCGCTGTCCGGGGTGCCTTCGACCTGCGCCCAATAGGTTTTGGGTTTTTTATGCTTCGGGTCACTGATAAGGGCTGCGAGCTTGCCGTCATCTGTCAGTATCATTAGACCCTCCGAGTCGTAATCGAGCCTGCCCGCAAGTCGTAGGTCTTTGTCATGGATATAGGCCGCAAGCGTTTCCTTGCCCTCATGTTCGCGGAACTGAGATAAGACCTGAAACGGTTTATTAAATAGTACGACCTTGCTCACTATGGGTTTACAGCCTTGTCGAGCCAGCCATTTTTTTCGACCACGTAGTTGGCGATCAGCGATATTTCTGCATCCGTGAGTCTTGAGCCGAAGGCGGGCATGCTCATGACATTGTTACCGCCTTCTTTTATAGCCCTAAATAATGAGGCTTCATCCTTGCCATATAGCCCCTGAAACTCAGTGCGGTTTTGATGGCATGCGGCGCAGTTGTCGTTGAACAGTTTTTCGGCCGGGCTGTCGGCTGTATCTGGCCTGTCGTTCCATGTGCCGGTAGCAGTAACCATTTCAATAGCACTACCTTTGGCAACTCTGAAGCCCATATTGGTTGCTGCGCCTGAGCGCGGTCTGCCTGCTCTTACGGTAACGCTAGAGCGTTCGACTAAGTTGAGGTATGAGCCACCACGGATAACCCCAAACTGGCATTGCTCGTCCTGCCAGACACTGCCGTCTTTGGGCGCACCTTCGTAGTTCTTGTGGTTGCAATCGGCGACCCACTCCCAGTTATTGCCCTGCATGTCGTAGAGGCCGTAACTATTGGGGTTAAATGAGCCTGCTGGTGAGCTTTGAGGGTAGCCGTCATCGCAAGGGAAACCCAATTTATCAGACTCCACCTGGCGCTTGCTAATCGTGTAGGCGCCTTCGCTGCGTACGTTGGCGTAGTCGCAGACACGTTCTGGGTCGTTCCCCCAAAAATACGGGCCAGTGGCACCTGCTCTTGCGGCATATTCCCACTCCGCTTCGGTTGGCAGCCTGTAGTTTTCTCCGCTTATGCTGCTTAGCCAGTCTGCGTATGCCTGTGCATCATAGAAAGATACGCAGCCGACAGGTGCATCGTCGGATTGAGGAAAGCCGGGTTTATCCCACCGGGTGTCGGCATTAATTGAAAAGCCAGCGGGCTTGCTGAAATTCATGCATTTAATGCTGGTCTGATGTTGAGTAGCAGCCACGAACCTCGCAAAGTCTTCGACCGTAACTTCGTGCATGGCAATACTAAAACCAGCAACGCTTACTTCGTGTTGAGGGCCATCGTTAGTTGCGGGCTTGCCGGTACGCGGGTCAGTGAGCCTATCGGCCGTCGCGGTGCCCATTAAGAAGCTGCCGCCATCGATATTGATCATGAGCGGGCAGTCATCGCAGTCGCGATAGCTGTTGTCAGCTTCGTTGTTTGGGGCGTTCGTCGTGCACCCGGCAATTAGCATTGACATAACCAGAGTTGATATCACAGAGGCTGTTTTCATAGGGACTATTTTCATAGGGACGATGCCGATGTAGGAAGTGAATCGTTGAGGAGCAATTTTCGGCCCCATTTTACTTAATCACCATAGGGGAATGTGTGTGCTGCAGGTAGAAATACTTTTTATATCTTAGCTGTTTACGCTCCTGGTGGCGCGTGCTTGGCATATCCCGCATGTGACGCGCATCACACTAGCAATTTCACTAAATGTGATTCGCTTAACGGCTACATAATAAGTTGCTACGTAGTATTGCTGCGAGACTGCTTCCGAGAGACTTGGTGAGCAGAGATCCGGGAAGAGGGATAGATGCGATTACTACTAGTAGAAGATAATATCAGCGATGCTCAGTTTCTTGAGGCCTCGCTTAAGCGTAGCCGTGCCCTCGGCATCAAGATGACTCATGTGACTAGCTTGAAAGATGGGGCAGTTGCACTGAAGGCAGGAGGCTATGATTGTCTGTTGCTTGATATGGGCTTACCGGATGGTAATGGTCTTGAGTGTGTTGAGGCCATGCAGGAAGCCGATCCGGATATGCCGATTGTCGTGCTCTCTGGCCAGGATGATGAAGAGTTTGCTGTCAGCATCCTTAATAAGGGTGTTCAGGATTATCTGGTTAAGTGGGAAGGTAAGGGCCGTACGATTCTGCGTGCTATACGCTATGCGATTGAACGTAAGCGCACCGACAAACGTCTTAATTACCTTGCACAGTATGACAATCTCACCGGTGTTCCGAATCGTGAGTTTTTTACCGATCAGCTTGACCGTGCTATTGCCCGTGCCCGTCGTGCCGGGCGCAAGCTGGCGCTGTTCTATGTAGATCTCGATCAGTTTAAGAGTGTTAACGATACGCTGGGCCATGAGGCCGGCGATAGTTTGCTTAAAGGTGCTGCACAACGTTTGCAGGAGGCGATTCGTTCCGGCGATGTGCTGGCGCGCTTGGGTGGTGATGAGTTCGCCATTGTTGTCGAAGACCTTGAGCGTGCGCGTCATGCCGAAGCCATCGCCCGTCACCTTATTAAATCATTTGATGAACCTTTTAATCTCGGCGGCCGCAAGATCTCGGTTACTCCGAGTATCGGCATTGCCGTTTATCCCGATGACAGCAGCAATGGCGCAGCTCTCTTGAAGAATGCTGACATCGCGATGTACAAGGCTAAAGAAGATGGTCGTAACAGCTTTAAATTCTTCACCGAGCGCATGCACAAAGACCTTGTGAGCCGTCACAAGTTGGAAGAAGACATCAAGGTCGCATTGGACAGCAGCGAGTTTATGCTGGTGTACCAACCTAAAGTCGATATGCGCAGCCATCGGCTGAAGGGCATGGAAGCCCTGATCCGTTGGGATAGCCCGGAGCGTGGCATGGTGTCACCCATGGACTTTATTCCTGCTGCCGAAGAGTGCGGTTACATCGTGCCATTGGGATACTGGGTGCTGAGTGAGGTTTGCCGGACTCTGAAGCGTTGGGAAGAACAGAAGCTCGTGGTACCACCTATTTCGGTCAACGTATCAGCCAAACAGTTCCAGCAGGCCGACTTTGCCAAGCGAGTTGGCTTTATTCTGGATGCGCATCATATTGATCCTTCATTGATAGAGCTTGAGTTGACTGAAGGCGTGTTGATGGAAGATACCGTATCCGCGCAGCGTTCGTTAACACGCTTAAAAGATATCGGCGTGCGTATTTCGATTGACGATTTCGGCACTGGACATTCATGTCTGGCCTACCTGCGTAAGTTCCCTATCGATATTCTAAAGATTGATAAATCGTTTGTTGATGATGTTACACAGAACACCGATAGCGACCTTATTTGTAAGGCAATTATCTCGTTGGCTCAGAGCCTCAAGCTAAAAACTGTGGCAGAAGGCATTGAGACAAAAGATCAGCTGGCCTTCCTGAAAGCCAACGGCTGTGACGTTGCACAGGGCTACCTGTTCGGTCGCCCCAAAAGGCGTGAGCGTATTGAGCCTATGTTAGATATGGGCGGCAGCGAGTTTAGTGTGCTGGCACCTACGGTTCCTTTCTCAACGGGTGACACGCAAATCACCCAGATCAGCAAAATCATTAAGGAAAGCCAATGACCTCTAGCTTGCTCACTATCAATGAGACTGACAGGCTATTGGCCTCTGTAGGCGTTGGTCAGTGGACCTGGGACGGTCACAATGGAACTTTGACCATGGATCCAACCTGCAAGGGATTCTTCGAAATTGGTGCGGAAGAAAAAGCATCAGAAACAGCGGTGATTGGGCGTATTCATCAGGATGATGCCGATATCTATCGTGATGCAATTAAACAGTGTCAGGAAGACGGTACCTTTGCCTGCCAGTTTCGAGTCTTGCGTGCTGATGGTCAGCAGCGTCATTTAAGCGGCCGTGGTCATACCACCGAACAGGAAGGCAGCACCTTTATCATTAAGGGTGTCTTTATTGATGTTACCCAGAACAAGGAGTTGGAAGCGCAGCTGACTCATACCCGTTCACGGATGCAG
>CBDTTT010000041.1:0-9319 GCA_965363345.1 uncultured Chromatiales bacterium | reverse complement strand
GGTCTATGTTGAGACCGAGGGTGATTTCGTTGCGGGACATTTGTACAACATGTCAAAAGATGCGGATGCGTTAGGTGCGGACCCTTCCGGTGAGTTGGTTGGCATTACTCGCATTTCGCCGGAGTTGTTTCGCTATATGCGTGAATACGCCGAAATGGAGTTTCATCAGGATAATCTGCGGGTTGATTATGAAACAGATGCATTGGTTCATGCCGGCAGACAGATGCCAATTATATGTCCGGTGATAGATGATCTTATCTGGGCCGAAATTGATGACCCTGCGCACCTTGAGCGCGCCCGGCGGACGGTTTACCCCGCGCTTGCAGCTGCAAGTTAGTAGATTGCAGTTGTAGCACCAAGATTGACGCCAAATGACCAATCGTCTTCTGTAAAATTACAGCATAAATAGCAGTAGCTGCAGAGGTAAAATTATGAAGATGAACACCGAAAACAAGGTATGCAGAGACGACATGACTCATAAATCAAACAAAGCCAAGAGCCGCACTACTTTTAAGCGAGATGCTTCTTTAGCGCTGATGCTGGCAATAGCGGGCTTTACCCAGCCGGCATTCGCGTACCTTGATCCAAGCACCGGCGGAATGATCATTTCTGCGATACTTGGATTGTTTGCCACAATTGGTCTTGCGCTAAAGACCTACTGGTACAAGATTAAGAACTTCTTTGGCGACAGCAAGGCTGAGGCTACGACTGTCGAAGCAGATCAGGATAAGCCCGAAGCCTGAGCAAAAACCTTGTTTCAGGACTTTAAAACCTGACCTTTGGCTTTATCACTATTACAATCCACCTGTCAGAGGTCTGGCAGGTGGATTTTTTGTGTCTGGTGATCTGAGCGCCGATTAGGTGCCGGGGTGTTACAGCGATGTTTGAAGGATTTAAGTACTGGCAGGCGTCACGTGCGTTTAAGCAGATTCCGCGTGAGCAACGGCGTATCGTGATTTATGCCGAAAGCGGTCAGGACTGGCATCATTTTAAGCCTGTTGTTGATTACCTCACTAAGCACTTAGATGAGTCTGTAATCTACGTTACCTCAACGGCAGATGACCCGGCCCTGGTGTTGAATGATCCGAAGATCACCGCATTTAATATCGGCTCGGGGGCTATTCGCACAGCTTTCTTTCAGTGGCTGGATGCAGATGTCATGGTGATGACCATGGTGGATTTGCACAACCTCCAATTAAAGCGATCTATCCACTCCGTCTATTATGCGTTCATGTTTCATTCGCTGATCAGCACCCATATGGCTGACCATGCCAATACCTACGACCACTACGATGCCATTCTTTGCGGGGGTCCGCATCATGTTAAGGAGGTCCGTAAGCGTGAAGGGCTGCATACGCTTCCGGCTAAGGATTTATTCGAGCACGGTTATCATCGTGTTGAAGAGTTGATGGCGCAGCGTCGGGATCCGGAGCCTATTGATGCAGCAGGCGTTCATGTTTTGCTGGCACCATCCTGGGGCGATGACACCATTCTCAATGTGTGTGGTGTCGAACTTACCGGGTCGCTATTGGAGGCGGGTTATAAAGTTACATTGCGGCCTCATTTCCAAACCCGCTGGATTACGCCTGAAGTAATTGACCGCATTTCTGATGAATATCTTGACCATCCTCAGTTTTCATTGCAGGAACAGATGGGTGAAAACGATTCTCTATTTGACTCGCATATTATGATCACCGATTGGTCCGGTGCCGGCATGGATTACGCACTGGGGCTAGAAAAGCCGGTGCTGTATATCGATGTTCCGGTAAAGGCGCGCAACGATGCCTGGCCTGAATTAGGTCTGGAACCATTTGAGTCTTATATCCGTGACAAGATCGGGGCCATAGTTGCTCCCGATGACCTGAGTAATATTAGTACGGTAATCGATGAGCTGGTGACTGAGTCCGCCGCATTCAGTGATAACATTCGTAGCATTCGCGAAGAGTGGGTGTTTAATGTCGGGCATAGCCCCGAGGCAGCAGCAAAAGCGATACAGCAGATGGTGGTGCGTGCTGCAGAGAAACGTGCTGCATCTGATAATGCTCCACAGTCTTAATTAACAGAGCCAACTATTAAGTGCGGAACATACCATGACAGATAATCAGCATTCGCCTGCGCCATTACCGGAGCAGGTGTCGCGCGGCACCTTGCTGCGCTGGGTCGGTTGGTTTGGGATCGTTAATGCTGCCATTCTGACACTGATAGGTATGCGCTACATTTTTGCATTCGCATTGCCTGACAGCGGGCTTGCACTCACCTACATGGCTTTGGCTTCTTCGAGTCAGTTTGCACTCTTGGGCACATTGCCGCTGTTGCTTCTGTCGCTGCCATTGGTTCTGATTTTTCCTCGTCGTCGATGGGTATCATTTTTAGGCATATTGGTCGCTGCGGTATCGCTGACCCTGTTGATTCTCGATACCAATATTTTTGATCAGTATCGATATCACATGAGCGCGTTGACGATAGCGATATTTGAAACATCGACCTGGATGCTTGCCGGAATAACCTTGGTTTCGATGCTGGCATTTCAAACCTTGCTTGCAGGGTTTGTCTGGCGGATGTGCATTAAACCGAAGCAGGGTCGTTCGGGAGTCTGGCTGGCCATTACTCTGGTCATGGTTACGTTTGCGGGGCAGGGTATTCACGTATGGGCCGACGCCACATCATTTGTACCGGTGACCCAGTTTACGCGGGTGCTGCCGTTGTACTACCCATTGAAAGCTAAGCGCTCGCTGGTGAAGTACGGTTTGATGGATGAGGCTGAGATGGTGCGCTCGCGGGCGGTCAATCAAGCTCGTGCACCTGAGGCAGGGCAGCTACTGTACCCACGTGTAGCGTTGCAATGTGATGCCTCCCGTGAGGATTTGCCCAATATATTGTTTGTTGTTGTGGACGCTATGCGACGTGATCAGATCGACTCGGACCTGACTCCCAATATCTACAATTTTGCCGGCGAGAGCCTCGATTTTCAGAATCACTACAGTGGCGGGAACTCGTCACGTATGGGCTTCTTTTCAATGTTTTATGGTTTGCCGAGTACCTATTGGCAAGCTTTTTATAGTTCGCAAACGCAGCCGGTTCTAATGGGACAGTTGCAGGCTCACAATTATTCGATGGGGCTCTTTAGCGCAGTGGGGTTTGGAAGTCCGTCGCAGATTGACCGGACAGTATTTGCCGGCTCTCAGAGTTCTCTGAAAGGGGTGGAGGGTAACGGCGATGCTGAGCTCAGTCAGGCAGTAACCAATGAATGGGAGAACTGGTTGACGTCGTATTCAGAGCCGGAACCGTTTTTTGGCTTTCTTTACTACGACCCGGGCTCTGATTGGGAACCGCCGGCAGACATCGATGAATCAGCATTGACCGCGTCTGAGAAACTGCAGGCGGGATACCGTCGCGGGCTCCAGTTTATTGACGGTGAACTTGCTCGGGTATTGGCAGCACTTGATGAGTCAGACTACGCCAAAAATACGCTGGTGATTATTGCCAGTGACCATGGTTATGAGTTTGACGAGTTGGGCCTGGGTTATCTGGGGCATGCCAGTGATTTTAGTCGTTGGCAGTTGGTCTCTACGTTAATGATGCGTTGGCCGGGCAAGGATGCCGCTGCATTTAGCCATCGCAGCGCCCATCAGGACTTGCCGGTCACACTGCTGCAGGAAGTTTTTGCATGCAGCAACCCTCCTGAAGACTATGCCAGCGGCAAGAGCTTGTTTGATACGACCGACTGGGAATGGATTGTTGCGGGTAGTTACAATTCCCACGCTATTGTGCAGCCGGACAAAGTTGTTGTGACCTATCCTGGCGGGTTCATCGAAGTCCTGGGTGATGACTATCTACCCGCTAAAGGGCTGGGTGTTGACGGCGACCTCACTCAGGAAGTCATGCTTGAAATGCGACGTTTTTATCAATGAGTAAACTAATAAGCAGGAAGGCAAATCATTTGCGAGTTCTCGCGCTATCTCTACTTGTTTGCGTGCTGCCGATAAAGGCAGCATATGCCGAGATACATCATTTGACGGTTGGCTCACAGGAGTTGAGTTTTTCGACACAAGGCGGGGTAATAGTCAGTTGGACAACCTGCTATCCCGATTGCGAATCAGAGTCGGCGGTTAAGGCGCAGTGGTTTGATACCGATGACGGGTTTCTTCGCTGGAGCGTGCCCGATAGTCCGATGCTGACATCGAGACTGCAAGCGAGCATCTTTGATTTCCAATTAGTTGATAGCGATGAGCATATAAGCATAGTTGCCCGTTCCCGCGAGAGGTTTGCCGGTGAGCAATTGGAGTTTATATATAAGCTACCCAAACAAGGCTATCGCGGTCAGATGACTGCAAAGGGTATTGAGGGCCTCGCGTTAACATTTACATCGGGTGATTCATTTGTGCCTGAACAGTTGCCTGGCTTTGGCAGTATCTACAGCAAAGTACAGCCGGTAATGCTGGATCAGGATGAGTTTTCCTATCTGGAGCCAGAAGGCGCCGAGTTTGTGGTTAGCGATTTGCATGTTGCCGCGTCAATTGGTGTGCGGAATCGTTATTGGCTGTGGCTTCTGTCACCCCAAATTCAGTCGGTTGGAGAGTATTCCATCGTCGCACCGAATCGCCCCCTTGTGGCTGTGAGGGCGCCCACCGGCGGCAAAGAAGTTTTGCTGGATATCTATACGGGGCCCACAGAACTGGATTCTTTAACCCAGGCAAGCCCCCTCTTGAAGGGCGTGTTGTTTTCGGCAATCTGGGATTGGTTGCGGCTGCTTAGTTTTGGCTTGTTGTACTTGCTGAACTGGCTTTATGGCATCGTTGGCAACTATGGTGTGGCGATTATTCTGCTGTCATTGTCGGTTAAAGTTCTGATGTTTCCGCTCACCCATGTGGCTGATAAATGGCAGGCACAGGTGAATGCCACCAGCAGTATGCTAAAGCCTAAGCTCGATGAGATTAAGAAAAACTATAAGGGTGAAGAGGCTCATAATAAGATTCTGGCAGTTTATAAAGACCACGATATTTCTCAGTTTTATACTTTGCGCAGTTTGTTCGGTTTTCTAATTCAGATCCCTATATTTATTGCGGCGTTCGATATGCTGGCCGAGAATTTCATGCTCGGCCAGGCTGCATTTCTGTGGATCGAAGATCTGGGTAAACCGGACAGTTTGTTTGCTTTGCCGTTCACGCTGCCATTTTTTGGCGGGCAGTTCAATTTGCTGCCGTTCGCCATGACCCTGCTTACTATTCTGTCGGCAATTGTTCAGGAAGAGGCTGACCTTACCCCGGACCTTATGCGTCAGCAACGAATAAAGCTGTTCCTGATGGCGGTAGCATTCTTTCTGTTGTTCTACACATTTCCTGCCGGAATGGTTCTTTATTGGACCGCCAACAATCTATTTCATTTGCTAAAAATACTGCCAGCCCGACTCAGCCGAACTGTTGCTTAAGTTGGTCTTGCCAGTGGTTCACTTTATTCTCAGGAAAACAGGTATTTAGCTTGTAATACCGCGAGAGTTTGTCAAAATGAATGTCACTATGCGGATTAACATAAAATCGTCGTTTATATCGATGCCGGAGCGGGTTTTTGGTTGATCAGACCTCTACGCTTACGGGGCTGCAACAGGCTCTGAACGGCTCGCGTACTGGTGGCGGCATCGATGTCGTTTACACCAAAATCGCTGTTGATTTCCAGAATATCATTTTTGAGAATGCGGCCGAAACCATAGGTGATGGTGTTCAGGGGCTGCTCGAAGGCACGGGTGCCGGAGCTGTCGTGCTGACGTTGCTCGATGATAAAAGCGACGTGTTTGAATGCGCCCATGTTGCCCGTTCTGAATTTAGTGCTGCAAACCCATCTCAGTTCGAGGGCGGCCGCTTAAGTCAGTGGCCTTGGTTGCAGGCTAATCTTCGGCATCTTTCACTACTAGAAATTCGCGATACCTTGAAGCCGCCAGTGGGTGCCGAGGTTGATTGCAAGCGTTTAGCCGAGTTGAATATTGCCTCTATCCTGATGATTGGTTTCCATGTACGTGGACGACCCGCAGGTTTTCTTGCGCTTTGTTTCGGGCAACCGCATGACAGTATGGATGTCGACCATCAGTTATTGCTAAAACTGATTGGCTCCAGTTTTTCATCCGGTTTGGAGCGGGTGTGGACCACCCGTGAAATTGAGGATGCAGCTGAGCGACGAGAACTCGTCACGCTAACAGCTAATGATGGCCTTTGGGATTACGATGCTCTGGAAGACCGGGTTGAGTTTTCACCCCAGTGGAAGCACATCATGGGTTATTCCGATGATGCGCTTGCCGAAACTCCGCCTGACTGGCGTCGTCTGATTCATCAGGATGATTTGGCTCGCGTGCAGACCGTATTGCGTGCGCACCTTGCCGGCGATACCCCATTGTTTGAAAGCACGCATCGTATGCAACGCTACGATGGTGATTGGCGCTGGATGAAGTGTCGCGCGAAGGCCCTGTTTGATGAAAACGGCAGGCTCCGTCGTATCGTTGGCGTAGAGACAGATATAACTGAACAGAAAGTGTATGAAGAGGCTCTGTTCCGTGAGAAGGAAAGTGCCCAAATTACGCTGCAGTCGATTGGTGATGGCGTCATTACTACCGACGAAGCAGGTGCTATCGAATACCTCAATCCGGTAGCTCAGGAGCTAACGGGCTGGAAGATTGATGATGCACTCGGGCGCGCTCTTGATGAGGTGTTTCGTGGCTTTCATGAAGAAACCTGCGAGCCGCTCGAAAACCCGTTATCACAGGCGATGGATCGGAATCGTTCGATTAAATCGGTGCGCCCTAGTTTGTTGATTCGCCGGGATGGCAATGAGATTTACGTCGAGAGCACCGCATCGCCGATTCGAGATGATCGTGCCAATGTTACCGGTGGCGTCCTCGTGTTTCATGATGTTAGTGAGGCCCGTGAGCTCAATCGTCGTTTGAGTTATCACGCGAGTCACGATTTGCTGACAGGTTTGGTTAACCGTCGCGAGTTTGAATTGCGTATGGATCGGGCGCTAAAAAGTGCCCGTGCCGGCGAAACATCTTATGCGCTTTGCTATCTGGATCTCGATCGCTTCAAAATTGTGAATGACACCTGCGGTCATGGCGCGGGCGACTCATTGCTTGGGCAGATCGGTGCTCTCTTGAAGTCTAAGATACGCTGGCGCGACAGTCTTGCTCGTCTTGGTGGTGATGAGTTTGGTGTATTGCTGGAAAGCTGCACGATGGATGAGGCTGTGCATGCCGCCGAAGGTCTGGTCGAAGCCATACAGGATTTCAAATTCACCTGGGAAGACCGTAATTTCACGCTTACCGCCAGTGTAGGTGTTGTTCCCATAACGGCAGAAAATGAAGATGCAGCCGCACTTCTGACCATTGCTGATAGTGCTTGTGCGGCCGCCAAAGAAGCGGGTCGCAATCGTATTTACACCTATCAGGAAAATGATATTGATATGATGCGTCGGCGCCGCGAGATTCAATGGGCTGCCCGTATCAATAACGCCTTGGAAGAGGGGCGTTTTGAGTTATTCCGCCAGACAATTTTGCCGTTGAATGTCGATGAGCATGGCGAACACTATGAGTTGTTGCTCAGGATGCGAGACGAAAAGGGCGCATTGGTTTCGCCCGAATTATTTATTACTGCAGCAGAGCGTTACGGCATCATGCCGAATGTTGATCGTTGGGTGGTAGAGAATGCACTTGCTTGGCTCGTATCTGAAGCCGATGAACGCGATCGTTTGGCGATGTGCTCAATCAATTTGTCAGGCCAGAGCTTTACCGATGACAAATTCTTGCCCTTTGTTATCGATCAATTCCGGCGCAGTGGTATTGATGCATCAAAAATCTGTTTCGAGATTACTGAAACTGCCGCAATCGCAAGTTATGCTCAGGCCAGCCGCTTTATCAATGCGTTAAAAGAACTCGGCTGCATGTTCGCCCTCGACGATTTCGGGACAGGTCTGTCATCATTTGGCTATCTCAAACACTTCCCGGTCGATTATCTGAAAATCGATGGCAGCTTCGTGAAAGAGATGTTGCATGACCCGATTGATCGGGAAATGGTGCGTTCAATTAACGAGATCGGGCATCTGACAGGCAAGAAGACAATCGCTGAGTTTGCCGAAAACAATGAGATTATTACCATGCTAAAAGGCATGGGGGTCGATTATGCTCAGGGTTATGGGGTGGATGAGCCGAAGCGTATCCTGAGGGCGCAGAATGTTGATTACAACGACTAGGCTAAGGCTGAGACTTAATACTCAATATTAAGACTTAGTACTAAAGTAAGGCGGTCTGACTTTACTCTTCTTCCAATAGCTTGAAGCGCATCGAAAGGTCTACCGCTCTTATATCCTTGGTAAGACTGCCAACAGAGATGAAGTCGACTCCGCATTCTGCTATCGCGCCTACCGAGTTGAGGTTAACGCCACCGGATGCTTCCAGTGAGACGGTTGGTGCAATATCGTTGCGCAGAGTGACTGCATCCATTAGTTGAGAATTGCTGAAGTTGTCCAGTAGCAAGCGGTCGGCTTCTGCACGCATCGCCTGTTCGGCCTCATCCAGATCTTCGACTTCAACTTCACATAGGACGTCCGGACTTTGTTTTCGTGCGATAGCAACTGCATCGGCAATAGAACCTGCAGCAACGATGTGATTTTCCTTAATCAGAATGGCGTCATATAGACCGACCCGATGGTTTGCAGCCCCACCTGCGGTGACAGCATATTTTTGTGCGAGTCTAAGTCCGGGAATTGTTTTTCGAGTATCCAGAATTTTGGCATCGGTGTGAGCTACAGCAGTTGCGTATTCCGCCGCGTAGCTAGCAACCGCTGACAGGAGTTGCAGAAAGTTGAGCGCGCTGCGTTCTCCACTGAGTATCGGGCGGGCAGGTCCGGTAATAATGCATAGCTTGCTATCGGCTGAAACCCGCTCGCCCTCAGCGGCAAACCATTCCACCTTTACGGATGGGTCAAGCTGACGAAATACTTCGTCAAACCAGGGGCGTCCGCAGAGTACGGTATCTTCACGCGTGATTACTGTCGCTTTGGCTTGCTGGCTCTCGGGGACTAAAGCAGCGGTCAGGTCGCCAGAACCTATATCTTCGGTCAGAGCCAGGTTTACGTCGGCTTCAACGGTTGGTTTGTAGCCTAAGCTATCGGGGAATTGATCATTTGCAGTAGTCATAGGCCCTTAGTATATATGCGTCTGAAAAATACGCAGCAATAAAAAACCCGACCAATGGCCGGGCTCTCTATTGTTACTGCTTGCTTCGTGCTTACATGAAGTAGCCGTGATGCGCGCCAACCATGCTCATCAGCATAGGAATAG
>CBDTTT010000040.1:0-9470 GCA_965363345.1 uncultured Chromatiales bacterium | reverse complement strand
CAGCCGGTCGTTGTCATGCTTGAGTTGCTTGGCAGCCCTATTTGAGAGCATCGATAATGCTGTTCAGAGTGCTACTTGGGCGCATTGCCTTAGTGGTGATAGCGGCATCGGGGCGGTAGTAGCCGCCGATATCAATCGGCTTGCCCTGTGCAGAGTTCAGCTCCTCAATGATTGTCGCTTCATGATCACCCAGCTGTGCAGCAACCCTGCTGAACTTGGCCTTCAGCTCTGTATCATCTGACTGTGCTGCCAGTGCCTGTGCCCAGTAAAGTGCCAGATAAAAATGACTGCCGCGATTATCAAGTTCACCCACTTTACGTGATGGTGATTTGTCGCTGTCGAGGAATTGGCCGTTGGCCTGATTCAGAGCAGCTGCCAGCACAGCTGTTTTGCTGCTATTGGTTTTGCCGGCCAGGTCTTCCAGTGATACAGCCAGAGCGAGAAACTCGCCCAGAGAATCCCAACGCAGATGTGTTTCTTCGACAAACTGCTGTACGTGTTTCGGAGCAGAGCCACCGGCGCCGGTTTCAAACAGTCCACCACCGTTTAGCAGAGGTACGATAGACAGCATCTTTGCGCTGGTGCCCAGTTCCAGAATCGGGAACAGGTCGGTGAGGTAGTCGCGCAGCACGTTACCGGTAACTGAAATGGTGTCCTCGCCTTTCTTAACCCGCTGCAGCGTTACCCGAATAGCCTCTTCAGGAGTCATGATGCGGATATCCAAACCGTTGGTGTCGTGATCCTGCAGATAGGTGTTTACTTTGTTGATCAGGTTCGCATCATGAGCACGTACCGGATTTAGCCAGAAAATAGCAGGTAGACCTGTGGCGCGAGCGCGACTTACGGCCAGTTTGACCCAGTCGCGAATCGGCAAGTCTTTGGTTTGACACATGCGCCAGATATCACCTGCATCAACCTGATGTTCCATCAGAGTCTTGCCAGCGGTATCGCTGACCCGGACTGTACCAGCGGCTTCAATTTCAAAGGTCTTGTCGTGAGAGCCGTACTCTTCTGCTTTCTGCGCCATTAGACCAACGTTAGAAACGTTACCCATGGTGGTTACATCAAATGCACCGTTTTCGATGCAGAAATTTACCGTCTCAAGATAGATGCCTGCATAGCAGCGATCCGGAATCATGTATTTAGTGTCGTGTTGGTTGCCATCCGGTCCCCACATCTGGCCAGAGCCGCGAATCGCGGCAGGCATAGACGCATCGATAATGACATCGTTAGGAACATTCAAATTGGTAATGCCTTTGTCAGAATCAACCATCGCTAAATCAGGGCCATTCTCATAGGCCGCAGCGATGTCTGCTTCGATAGCAGCACGCTGGTCGGCAGGCAGGTCGGCAATTTTTTCCAGTACATCACCGAAGCCATTTTTGGTGTTTACACCAAGCGCGGCAAAGGTGTCAGCATGCTTCTCAAATAGGTCGGCGAAGAACACGGTCACCGCATGACCAAACATGATGGGATCGGAAACTTTCATCATGGTTGCTTTCAAGTGCAGTGATAGCAGTACGCCAGACTGCTTGGCATCTGCAATTTGTTCTGCAAAGAATTTACGCAGTGCGGCGGTGCTCATTACTGAGCTGTCGATAACTTCACCCGCCAGCACAGGTGTTGATGCCTTAAGAACCGTGCTGCTGCCATCAGTACTGATGAGCTCTATTTTCACGCTGCCTGCTGCATCGATAACAACAGACTGCTCGCTGGAGAAAAAGTCTCCATCTGACATATGTGAGACGTGTGACTTTGAATCTGTGCTCCAGGCTCCCATCGAGTGAGGATGCTTCTTGGCGTACGCTTTAACCGCATCGGCAACACGACGATCAGAGTTACCTTCACGCAGTACCGGGTTTACCGCACTGCCTAATACTTTCGAATAGCGGTGTTGAACGTCCTTTTCTGCATCAGATGAAGGGTCGGCAGGGTAGTCAGGAATGTTGTAACCCTGTGACTGCAATTCTTTGACAGCTTCAATTAATTGTGGAATCGAAGCACTGATGTTGGGCAGCTTGATAATATTCGCTTCAGGCGTTTTTGCCAGGTCACCCAGTTCTGCCAGCGTATCGTTTTGCTGTTGTTCTTTGGAGAGATTCTCCGGGAAGTTCGCAATGATGCGTGCCGCAAGAGAAATATCTTTGGTTTCAACGGTTACATCAGCGGCGCTGGTGAAAGCTTCAATTATTGGCAGCAACGAATGGGTTGCAAGTGCCGGCGCTTCATCGGTGTATGTGTAGATGATCTTTGAAGTTGTCATGGTATTACCTGTTTTCGGGCCCTGTGGCGTCCCGGTTGTTGGGCAGCTGAATCTCTGTTCTGCACAGTATTTGCCGCCCTACCTCAATGAGATGGGCGCTGTGTCAGAATCAGCTGAGTGCTTATGCGGGCGGCTATTATCTTGACTTTACCCCTCGGTAACAATGGGGGTATTCCGAAATTGTTCGAAAAACAGTCAAAAAAGTCGTTTTAAGCCTAAAAATTAGCGTTTTGATGCGGTTCTATAGCCAATTTGTAAGAAATACTCGCGGCTGCGCCCCGGAAAATAGCGATAGCTGCCGAAGGCAAAGTCGGCACGATCAGCGTAAACCTCATCGGTAATGTTGTTGACTCGCAGCGCTGCCCACCATTGTTCGCCGGGTTCTATAATCAGTCGCCAGTTCAGCAGATCGTGACCTTCGTACTCGCTAGTATTGGTGGTTTCGAGAAAGTATTTGTCATTGTGAACCCACTCAAGTTCCGTGCGACCAAAGCTAGCTTCGTAACCAATTTGCATGCTGCCAATAAGATCGGGTGCCGTGTCGATGCGATCACCTGAGGTTACTACGGGACTGTTAAAGTCGTAAGTATGTTTTGCCCAGGTGCCAGCAAAGCTCATATACACCGGTTGCACGATACGCCAGGTGAATCCCGCTTCGATACCAATGTGGTTGCTTTTGCCATCGTTTATATTGCGACGGTTGCTGTCCTGAAGAATGTAATTGTCTTTGCGCATCGCAAAGGTCAGTAATTCGTAACTGATAGTTTGCTGCTGACCGTGCACGCCGATCTCAAATGAATCTATGGTTTCCGATTTGACCTGACCGATCGTTTGCTCAGCCTGCAAGCGGTAAAGCTCAGTTGCCTGTGGTGCGCGGAAGCCACGTCTTAAGTTACTGAATAAAGATATGTTTTCAGCGGCTCTCCAGACAATGCCAAGCTCTGGTGCGGCATTGAGGAAGTCGTTGCTCTGACTTTCGGGACGGAAGTACAGGCAGCCCGCGGCATTGGTGCAGTCAGTGCCATCATCCTTAGTATTGCCATCCAGCATATTGTTGGTGTAGTCGTAGCGCATGTATTCGACTCGCAGGCCGGTGGTAACGGTCACTCGTTCCCCTAAAGGTACTTGCAGTCGTGCGTAGGGAGCGGCAACGAAGCTCCAGACGTCGTAATCATATTGCTGACCTTCAGGCCGGCGGCCGCCGCCCGCAGTCGGCCCATCCTGAAACTGGTCCATGTAGGCTGAAGCAAGTTCAAGGTCGAGACCGGTTGTTAGCAGTGAATCCCAGATGCTGTCGCGTTGTCCGAATAGCATGTAGCCGCCACTTACCTGCCCGTTTTGCTCGCGCGGTTGTCCAGGGAGGAAGTGCATTAGGAAATCCATATCCGACCAACGCAGGTAGCCGGTGTTGCGCCAATTCCATGGGCCATCTGAGTCGGGCAGCCAACTCGCCTGAGCACGCAGACTTGAGGCCTTTCGATATGCCTCCGGGTTGGGATTGGTGCGATTGATTGCAGGATCTTTGTAGATATCTTTATCGCCCCTGATAAAGCCGGCTGTTTCCTGGTCGAGCAATGAGCCACTAACGCTGGCTTTAAAGGTTCCGTTCTTGGTCTGCTGTTGCAGATTCCAGAAGCCACGGGCTTGTTTTTCACCGGAGTCTTCCCGGTAGCCGCCGTCGCTGTCTAACGTGAGGCCAGCGTTCCAAGCCCTATCAGACTCGCTTTCTGCAGCGCTGTCCCAGAGAGCCCGGGCGCGCCAGAAGTCATTGGACCCGACTTCAAGGCTAGTTGTGAGCCCAGGATTAATGCCGGGTTCGGGCAGCATGACGTTGATAGTTCCATGTAGACCGTTTGAGCCATATAGGGCGCCTGCCGGTCCGCGAATTATTTCAATATTCGCGGCTTGATCAACTGGGATTTCCATTAGCTGGTTGGCATTGCAGAAGCCTGCCGGGCGGGTTGCAACGCTATTTTCCATGACCAGAAATCCACCACATGAACCGGGTCCCGTTAGAACGGGCGAACGCACGGCGGTGAGGTGCTCCTGGCCGCTGCCACGGCTAATCCATACGCCTGGAACACGGACTCCTAACTCATAAGGATGATTCGGATTCGTGATGCGTATTTCATCATCATTGATTTGTGCTGTATTACCCGCGATCTCCAGAATGCTTATGGGGCTGCGGTTTTCAGTGACGACAATCTCCTGTGGCTTGTCAGCTGCAGATGACTGTCCTGTGGCGAGCATTAGGGCAAGTAGTAGAGTTGTTGAGGAGCGCAGGGTATTTAGATAATTCACTGAGAAACTATGCCGAATTGTGGTGATTGAAGAAGCCCCAATAGAATGCGGGCCGGATTTGCCGGCGCATCGGGGCTGCAGTAATAAGCGAAAAAGGAGTATAGCCGCAGTATTTTTATCGATGTATGGAATTCTCGAATATGTCCAAACACAGAGCCTGCGCATTGATATTACGGGATTAAATCGTGACCGATATCTCACTTTGATGCTTCAATGACTCAATCTGTGACGTACTTCATGCGCATCTAACTTTCGGTTTTTTGCCATATTGGGGACAATTAGAACTTAAGTACTCAGTGTTGATTGTTTATGAATTCCAGTGCTCGCAGCAGTAAGTTCTACGCCGTTGGCGGCCCCGTGCAGCCAGACCGTCCATGTTACGTTGAGCGTGATGTTGACGAGTTGTTATTGCGGCGTTTGCTGGATGCTGACTATTGCCATGTGATGGCACCACGGCATACTGGAAAAACCAGTCTCGCTGCACACACTGCATGGAGCCTCCGCGACCAGGATGTGCGGGTTGCCGTGATTGATCTTACGCAGTTGCTGCGTAATGAGCAGGACGATAGCGCCGGGCGTTGGTACTACAGCATTGCTTATCGCATCGTTCGCGACCTGCGTATTAAGTCTGATATGCAGGGCTGGTGGGCTGATCATAGTGGGCTTACGAATCAGCAGCGGCTTGTTGAGTTTTTCTTTGAGGTGGTGCTCGCCAGTAGCGAAAATCGCTATGTCGTATTTGTAGATCGACTCGAGGCTATGGTCGGCCATCCTCTGGCTCAGGAATTTCTGAACGTCATTCGCAGTTGCTACGACATGCGATCGACTGAACCCGAGTTTCAGCGGCTAACATTTTGTATGCTTGGCTCCGGTACCCCGGATGAATTGGTCAAGAATGTGCAGGACTCGCCGTTTGGCGTATCTGTGCCGGTGGCATTGGATGATTTTCGTCGGAACGAACTGAGTTCATTGCTTGAAGGGCTTGGTTCAGATGGCGTTCAGTCTGAGCAAATCATATCGAGGGTATGGTGGTGGACGCGGGGTCACCCTTATCTGACTCAAAAAATATTCCGTGGTCTTTCCCGGCGTCAGGATGAGGTTTTGTCTGGCGAAACAGTTGATGAAATTGTCACTATCTTATTTTTGACCTCGGCGACGGCAGCTGAGGAAGCACACTTAAGCACGATAGCGGAACGTTTGACCAAACAAGATTCTACCCGCGTAGCCAGGCTGTCTTTGTATGGGCGCATTCGCAAAGGTGGTGAGGTGGCCTACGTGCGTTCATCGAAGCCACAGCGTCAGCTATTGGCTTCAGGTGTGGTGGTTCAGGATGCCGCGGGAATGCTGGTTGTAAGAAACAACGTCTATGCAGAGGTGTTTAGCGCCCGCTGGGTTAATCAGAATCTACCATTCGGCTGGAAGCGATTGGGTGTTGCAGCAGCAACGCTATTGCTACTTGTGTCTCTGCCGGTGTGGTACACCGAATATCTGCCCCGACCTTATGAGCGCGCTCTGACATCTGCCACGCAGGATTATCAGGTGGCGTATGAGGCTTATGAAAGTCTGCGTTTTCTGCCGGGTTACACCAGTCATGCTGACGGACTATTTTCTGATTTCTTGTCGCGACAGAGTCGTCGGGCGGAGACCTTAGTCGATGCCTTGCGCACCTATGACCGGATGTTGCAGGTTCCTGGAGCAGAAGCTGCTGCCCGTGAGTTATTAGCTGAATTTTGGGACCGTCATAGCATTGCTCTGGCGTTACGTGGCGAGCGCGACGGTGCTTTGCTCGCCCAGCTCAATGCTTTGGAAATTCCTCTCGAAGAACGTCGTAAGAATGCTGCTGGTTTGGTTGGTGATGATTATCGTCAGCTTATCGGTACGATTAGGGTTGGAGGGTTTTTAAAGTCGGTTCGCGCCGATACTGAAACATCTCAGCTGACTGTTCTTGATGATCAACATCTGGTGCAGATCTGGCAGTTGAACGGGAATCAAGCACCTGTGCAGTCGGGCGTTCTTGAGCTTGCTGCCGAAGAACGATTACAGATGCAAAGCCGTTTGGTCGTATCGGCGCCACCGAATGTAAAGAATATGGTGGTTGTAGTTAATACGGACCATCCTAGAACTTCTGACGTGCAGATTTCGTTGCGTGCTCCCTCCGGAGGTATTGCGCGTTTGAGTCTTGCAGATGCACGACTGAATAATGGCGATTACCTTTTTGATGCTCAGCGCTTTCCTTCGTTAATGACCTTGCTGGCCGATGATGCATCCGGCACCTGGAGTGCGTCATTTTCGGATAGTGAGCGGGGCGTTACCGGCCGCTTGCTCGGTTGGAATATCCGTATTGATCAGGCGATCACCGAACAGGTAGGTGACACTGCTGTCGCTGCACTTATACCCGAGCCCGTATTAACAACATTAATTCGTTCCACCTTGAGCCCTTCCGGGAAAACCGCATTGGTTTGGCCTGATGATGAAGGTGTGAGCGGTGATCTGCTGGTATGGGATTTGCCAAGCGCCGGAGTATTAAGCCGGATTCCGCGTGAGGATGGCTTTGTTACAGGCCTTTATGTACTTGATGGTCGTGCCATCATGACCGTTGGTAATCGCCAATTACAGATATGGGATATCGCAACGGGCAGTAAGCTTGGTGCCATAGCTTTGACACTTCCTGGCGCAGCGCCTCAGGCGATTTCTGAGGACGGTCGTTATTTGGTGCTTGATGTTGATCGTGAGGATGACAGTCGCGGATACCAAACTTGGGATCTGGAAACACAACAACCGGTCGGCGAAATTGTGTCCGCTGAAAATTCGGGAAGTGTGGCCGTTGATAGTCAGGGACGTTATTTGGCTATTGCGGATAAGGACCGCTTAGTAAGAGTCTGGTCTTTAAGAGATGCAACATTGTTTCGTGAATTCAGACAGTCTAATCCAGCTCGTCATATTGCGTTTGATCCCCAAGGTGCGTGGTTAATTAGTCAGGACTCCATACATACGCTCAGAGTCTGGGCCGTTGAAGGCAACAACAATTTTCCTCTGCTTGAGCGGAACGGCAATGAGTATTGGCAATATTCTTTTTCACAATCCGGCGAGCAGATGTTTGTTGGTTCTGGCGGGCGTTCGTATGATCTGGTGAGTTTGGCGGCAGGGCGTGTAGTCGGTCAGTCGCTGCGACACCCGACATTTATTAGTGATGATAGCTATCTGGCATTGCCCGAACCTATTGTGGTCGATTCACAGAATATTGCCCTTACACATGATGGTAAGCATGAAGTGAAGCTGTGGCAGCTATCGGCGCAGTCAGCGGCAGTTGCTGCTGAGCAATTGTCAGCGGCGCCTGTTTCAAGAAGTAGTTTGAGTGTTGCAGGTGATCGCATCGCTTTGGGTATGGCCGATGGGGGCGTGCGTGTATTTCCGTTTGATAGCGACCCCGGGCTCATTATTTCTGTGGGCGGTGGACCACTGAGTTCTGGACATGTATCTGATGTGAGCGCGCTCGAGTTTGATGCTAGTGGTGAACTGCTTGCAAGTGGCTCGGTAAGCGGAGCTATTAAAATCTGGGATACCTCGACAGGCGTGCCCTTGGCCTTTGACGCCCGTCATCAGGATGGCGCAATTCTGGATATGACTTTCTCTGCATTGAGCAACGCGCTGATCTCTGCCAGCAGAGAGCTTATTGTCGTCACCGATGTGTTATCCGGCGAGCGTCTTGCCGAACAGCGTTTTCAAGGAACAAATCCGCACCTGTCTGCTGTCGGCTCCGGCGATTCTGTGTTGGTCTCAGGTGTTCAGGCTGGCGTGGCACTATGGAATTGGCGGGACGGCAGCTTTGAAACTTTGGTTACACCAGACAATCGAATTCGCCACGCAGTGTTGGCTGCAGATGATCAGTTGTTGGTTACCGCAGATGAGAACAACCGCCTGCGGCTCTGGAATGTCGAGACCCGTGAGGTAATTGGCGAGGCGGCTATGCTGCCGGGTCCTGCTGATGCGTTGTGGGGTTTTAGTGAGCCGAACCAGATAGTTGTGAGGAGCGGCCACTGGTTGCAGACTTATTCCCTGAGGCTCACAGGATTGGTTGCTGAAGCTTCTGTGCTATTGCCTGAGGCGACTGCGGTTGTTCAGCCCAATGGGGCTAACAGCCTAGCGAAGGTGCTCGTGCAGGTTGGTTCATCCAGACCTATGGTCAAGAGTATTTCGCTTGGTGCATCCTTGTATCCGCCGCTTAGTGGCGATACAGAGGCATTACTTAAAGAATGGCGAGACAGGCTTGCCTATGACGATGTTTTTGCTGAGGAGGCTGGCGGCCTATAGGTACCTTTTATCGTTCTTCAGGCAAAAAAAAGCGGCTCATACCCGAAGGTAAATGAGCCGCAATGCGGAGGAAGTTTGTGCGGTCTTTCTTGTTTTTATGCAGCCTGAATCGCGGGAACTAGTAGTTAACCCCGGCTTCTTGCGGACCATCGTTGATACCGTAAGTTTTTACGGAACTCGATTTTGAATTTGTTGTTTGTTGAGCACTTGCAGTGCGCTGGTTTGAACCTTCGTTCATCGCAACTATGTCTGCGCTGGTCTGGTTCATAACGCTGACCAGTTCTTTGGCGATTGGCGGAGCCTGCATTGTTGAGCCCATTAGTACATCTTCAGCTGAGCCCTGACCATTGCGATAGAAGGCTAGATTAGATTTCGTATCCATGGTGATGAGAGTGCCGTCGAGCGCTATGCCCGCGAAAATTCCACGGTTGCGTGAGTAAGAATATATTTCAGCCTTAAAGATCTCGTCGGTTGCCGCAGATGTTTGTCTGCCTACCGGCCCGGCTGCGATTGAAGCATCGCCACCTAGAGTGAGTTTGGTACGCGCGATGTTGTCGATGCTCTTGCGGGAGCGGAAGACAAGTACGATATCAGT
>CBDTTT010000039.1:0-9626 GCA_965363345.1 uncultured Chromatiales bacterium | reverse complement strand
AAAGTTGCCGTCCAAGTGCGCCCCTGCGCATTAATTGATGTTGTAGAGGGGTTGGACATGCTCGCAATAGTACATAAAGTCCCGCGACCGAACTGAGACGCAGGTGGTAATTTCCCTTTGTTTTATGCGGTTTTCAGGAGGATTTGTGGCCCATCATGCGATAGAGTTCACACTTTCAGTGGCGGATACCTTCAATGGCAAAAACTCAGCCTTCTTATCAGTGCGAAGAATGTGGTGCGCACAGCGTTAAATGGCAGGGGCAATGTCCGGCTTGTGATGCTTGGAATTCCTTCCGTCAAGTGTCTCATTCGGCTGCGAAGCGAACGGGTTATGCCGGTGAAGTACAGGGCAGTAAGCTCTCTGACCTAGATGGTGCTGCTGCTGAGCGCGTTACAACGGGTATGTCTGAGCTCGACAGGGTGTTAGGCGGTGGCTTGGTGCGTGGTTCGGTCGTGCTTATTGGGGGCGATCCCGGTATCGGCAAGTCGACCTTGTTGTTGCAGGCAGCAGGGGCACAGTCGTTACATGATGAAGTGATGTATGTGACAGGTGAGGAATCTCTGCAGCAGATTGCATTGCGTGCAAAGCGACTCGAAGTGAATCCCGAAGGTCTTATAGTGCTGGCTGAAACCTGCGTCGAAAGATTGGCTGCAGCTGCCGCTGCCAGCTCAGCAAAATGCATTATCGTCGATTCTATTCAGACTATTTTTAGTGAGGGCCTGCCTTCAGCACCCGGTTCAGTAGCGCAGTTGCGTGAATGCGCAGGTCAGCTGGTACGCCTTGCTAAGACCACGGACCTTACTATTATTCTGGTTGGCCATGTAACAAAAGATGGCCACATTGCAGGCCCTCGCGTGCTGGAGCACATGGTTGATGTGGTGCTGTATTTCGAAAGTGAATCCGGTAGTCGTTTCAGAATTCTCCGGGCGGTAAAAAACCGCTTTGGCGCAGCCAATGAGCTGGGCGTTTTTGCGATGGCTGAGAATGGAATGCGTGAGGTTAAGAACCCCTCCGCTATCTTTTTGTCACAGCATCCCGATGCCATTCCAGGCAGTGTTGTGACCGCAGCATTTGAAGGCAGTCGGCCTCTGTTGATCGAGGTGCAGGCGCTGGCAGATCACTCAGGCGCCGGCACTGCAAGGCGTCTGGCTGTGGGAATGGATCAGAATAGACTGTCGATGATGTTGGCTACCTTGAGCCGTCATGGCGGCATCGCGGCCTATGATCAGGACGTGTTTATTAACGTCGTGGGTGGCGTGAAAATTGCCGAGACATCCGCTGATCTGGCCGCACTTACTGCCATCGTTTCCAGTATCCGGAATCATCCGGTCCCGCGCACCACAGTAGTGTTCGGTGAGGTTGGTTTAGCGGGAGAAATCCGGCCGGTTGCCTTTGGTGAAGAGCGTTTGCAGGAAGCGGCGAAGCGTGGTTTTACCCATGCGGTTGTGCCAAGAGGCAATATGCCTAAGAAGCCGATTAAGGGCATGGAGTTAATCGGCGTCGATTACCTTCGCGGGGCAATCGACGCACTTGGTTTGGGCTAGTGTTAGCTTGCTTTTGATGATTTGCGCGGATTAACCCGCACGGTTTTAATGACGCTCTCGCTGGTTTCCAGAATTTCTAGCGGGTATTCGTTTAGCAGCAGTCCCGTGCCTGTTTCAGGGATGTCTTCGAGTTGCTCAAGGATTAATCCGTTCAGAGTTTTAGGTCCGTCAGTTGGCAGCTGCCAGTTCATTATCCGGTTAAGTTCACGTACGTTAGCACTGGCATCAACCAAGTAGCC
The DNA here is from genome assembly GCA_965363345.1 of uncultured Chromatiales bacterium. GTDB lineage: Bacteria > Pseudomonadota > Gammaproteobacteria > Steroidobacterales > JABIQA01. The sequence goes on along the minus strand of CBDTTT010000039.1, from coordinate 7,843 downwards.
TTTGCCATCTTTATCAGCCGTTATGTCATTGTGAGCGGCAACCGGCTCGCTGGTAAATTCACCCACGATTTCTTCGAGTAGATCTTCGAGTGTTACCAGACCTTGAATATCACCGTACTCATCAACCACCAGCGCCGTTCGCTGGCGCGAGCGCTGGAACTGTACGAGTTGGCTGTTAAGTGGTGTGCCTTCAGGAACAAAATAGGGCAGGTCGATAAGCTTTTCAATATCGTCCGATGTGAGTTTTTCTAACGAGCCGGATTGCACCAGTCGCTTTAAATGCAACACACCTATGACGTTGTCGAGTCCATCGCGATAAACGGGTAAGCGGGTAAACTCACTGCTGGCAATGGCTTTGAGGATGTCGCTCCAATCATCATCGAGATCAATGCCGACGATCTCATTATGCGGCACCATGATGTCGTCTACGCTAATGTCCTCAAGCTCCAGAATACTCATAAGCATTTTTTGGCGTTTGCGTGGAAGAATAGATCGTGACTCATCAACCAGTGTGCGAAGCTCCTCAATGTTTAATTTCTGGTCAGATGCATTTTCGGCTTTTACTCCGAATAGTCTGAGTAAGCCATTCGCAACTAAGTTGATCAGCCAGACAAACGGATAGGCGATCTTCATTAGAGGGTAATAGATATAGCTTGCGGGAAGTGCGAGCGCTTCGGGGTGAAGAGCTGCCCATGTTTTTGGCATGACCTCGGCAAAGATCAATACGATAATGGTAAAAATAAATGTGCCGACGGCAACCGCAGGAGTACCCCCTAGGCGCAGGCTGACTACCGACACTAAAGCGGCAGCAGAAAAGTTAACTAAATTATTGCCGAACAGGATGAGCCCGATCAGACGATCCGGTCGCTCGAGTAGTTTTTCAGCGAGACGGGAACCACGATGACCACTTCTCGCTCTATGGCGAAGACGGTATTTATTCAGGCTCATCAGAGCCGTTTCGGTTCCGGAAAAAAATGCTGAGCAAAGCAGCAAAACAAAAAGAAGGCTAAATAAAGCCCCTAGGGGGACGTCGTCACTCAAGAGAGTGCAACTCCTATATTACTGAACACGGGTAAATGGTGGGTTGCGCGCTGTATTCTGTCAAGTGAACCGGTTCTGAAAATACAAATCAGATGTCATCGTCAATGTATTCTGTGCCTTATATTCAGGGGTTACAGCCTATAAAATACAGTTACAATAGCCGGCGCGCGTGAGTTCTGGCTGAGTTGAGGCTTGTGCCTGCGCGGTTTTATCCGGAAAACCCCATATAGTTAATAGATTCAGGATCAGCAATGTTCGCCACACTCAGTTCCAGACTTAGAGATGTCACCAATAAAATGCGGGGCCGCGGTCGACTGACCGAGGACAACATCCGCAGTGTTATGCGCGAGGTGCGACAGGCGCTGCTGGAAGCTGACGTTGCATTGCCGGTGGTTAAGAGCTTTGTGGCCAATGTGCGTGTGCGGGCTTTGGGTACCGAGGTGTCCGGCAGTCTGAATCCGGGGCAGGTCTTTATTAAGATCCTGAAGGCCGAATTAGTCACAACCCTGGGTGCTGAGGATTCTGAGCTCAATCTGCGCCAGCAACCACCGGCCATTATTTTGCTGGCAGGTTTGCAAGGTGCGGGTAAGACAACGACCGCCGCTAAGCTGGCAGTGCACCTTAAAGAAAAACTTAATAAGAAGACCATGCTGGTCAGTCTGGATACACGTCGACCGGCAGCAATGCAGCAGCTGCAGACTTTGGCGGAATCAGTGGGTGCTGATTTCATGCCCTTTAACGAAGGTGAGCAGCCTACCGCTATTGCCAAGCGCGCTATCGCCGATGCTCGTGTTAAGCAGAGCGATGTGTTGATTCTCGATACGGCTGGTCGCACCCGTTTAGATCAGGATTTACTTGATGAGCTAACAGAAATTCATGGTTTGAGTAATCCGGTCGAAACTTTGTTTGTGATCGATAGCATGGCTGGTCAGGATGCGGTGCAGGTGGCAAATGCGTTTGGTGATGCGCTGCCGTTAACCGGGGTCGTGATTACTAAAGTTGATGGTGATGCCCGTGGCGGCGCTGCATTATCGGTCAAGACGGTAACCGGCAAGCCAATTAAGTTTATCGGTACGGGTGAAAAGACCGGAGCTCTGGAAGTATTTGATGCCGAACGTATGGCTTCGCGAATACTCGGTATGGGTGATGTGCTCGGGTTGGTTGAGCAGGTCGAACAGCAGGTCGATCAAGAGAAAGCCGCGAAGCTTGCGAAGAAGGTTAAGTCGGGCAAGGGCTTCGACATGAATGACCTGAAAGACCAGTTGGGACAGATGATGGATATGGGCGGGCTGTCTAGCCTGCTCGAAAAAATGCCATTACCCGGTAATGTTGACCCGAAGGCGATGGCTCAGAGCATGGACGACAAGATACTGAAGCGACAGGTTGCCCTTATTGATTCAATGACTCCGAAAGAGCGTCGGTTTCCCAAAAGCATTGATGGTTCGCGCAAGCGCCGCATTGCAGCGGGTGCCGGACAGGCCGTTCCGGAGGTAAACCGCCTACTAAAACAGCACATGCAGATGCAAAAAATGATGAAAAAGGCAGCTAAAGGCGGTATGGCCAATATGTTGCGCGGCCTCGGAGGCATGGGCGGCGGCGGATTTCAGCCAAAATAGGCCCTGTCTGTAGCCGGATTTAGGTGGCTTTGAGTCTAAATCCCGAATATTTGCCTGAACTGTGCGATTTTCTTCGCTACAGGCTATCGCAATGGGGATTTTTCCAGTAAAATTCCGCGCTTACATACACCTAGGCAGATTAATAACAGTTTAGCGGGCTGCTGCCGACCCGCAAATCTCAGGAGAATACACAGTGGTTAGCATCCGTTTATCACGGGGCGGCGCCAAGAAGCGACCCTTTTATCACATCGTAGCGACTGACAAACGCAATCGCCGCGATGGCAGTTACCTCGAACGTATCGGCTTTTTCAATCCCCGTGCAACCGGTGGCGAAGAAAAAATTCGCATCGACATTGATCGTATTGATCACTGGCTTGCTCAGGGCGCACAGCCGACTGACACAGTTGCAAAGCTTGTTAAAGACTTCCGTAAAAAAGCTGCAGCTTAAGCTCAGTTTTATTTCGGATGTATTCCGTTGAGTAATTCAAAAACTGATCAGCACGCTGAAGAGCAAATGTTGGTTGGCAAGATTACATCAGCATTTGGAATTAAGGGCTGGGTAAAGATTTATTCTCATACCAGTCCGATAGAAAATATTGTTAGCTATCTGCCCTGGGATCTCAAACGAGGTTCCGAGAAATGGCAGCTTGATGTTCTCGAGGCCCGTGTACATGGCAAAGGGCTGGTAGCAAGACTGGAATCTGTTGATGACAGGACAGCTGCCGAGGCGATGGCAGGAGCAGAGATTTATATCGATCGCTCCAGGCTTAAAACGTTAGCTGACGGTGAGTACTACTGGGATGATCTGATTGGTCTGGATGTTACAGACACAGATGGCAGGCATCTCGGCAAAGTGGACTCGATTTTGGAGACCGGAGCGAATGATGTTCTGGAGATCGTTGGCGAAAAGCGGCAGTTAGTGCCGTATGTCGTCGGCGATGTAATCAAGTCTGTCGATATTGAAGCCGGTGTTATCCAGATCGATTGGGTAGAGCCGGAATGAAAACAATAGTTGAAGGGTAAGGGTTGATGGATATAGGCGTTGTTAGTCTGTTTCCTGAACTTACCGAAACCATGGTCTCTTATGGTGTGCTCGGTAGAGCTATTAAAAGAGAGCAGGTGAGTTTGAACTGCGTGAATCCACGTGATTTTACAGCAGACACTCACCGGACAGTGGATGACCGACCTTACGGCGGTGGTCCTGGCATGGTGCTAAAGGTTGAGCCAGTGCGTGCGGCGATAGAAAAAGCACGCGCTTTATTGCCTGCAGGTAGCCCGGTTATTTTTCTCGGGCCACAAGGCAGAAAGTTCGACCAGAAAGTAGCGATCGAGTTGTCCCGGTTGCCAGGAATGTTGCTGGTGGCAGGTCGTTACGAAGGTTTTGATGAGCGCTTGCTTGAAAGCGTCGGCGGAGATGAAATCTCGCTTGGTGATTATGTGCTGAGTGGAGGTGAAGTTGCCGCTGTTGCGATCATCGATTCAGTGGTTCGCTTGTTGCCCGGGGTATTGGGTGATGATGCTTCCGCCGAACAGGATTCGTTTATGGAGGGTTTGTTGGATCACCCTCATTACACGAGACCAGAAGAATACGAAGGCATGACGGTGCCACAGGTGTTACTGAATGGTAATCATGCTGAAATTCGTCGTTGGAGATTGAAGCAGTCTCTTGGCAGAACCTGGCAGCGTCGCCCGGATTTGCTGGAACAAAAAGAGTTAAGCGAAGAAGAGAACAGCCTTCTTCAGGAATTCATCGCAGAGAATACTGACAGTTAGTATTTGTTGCGTACTAAAAATTTAGGATTAAAGAGAAAGTTCATGAGTAACATTATTAAGCAAATTGAAGCTGAACAGATGAATCGTGAGGTTACTGACTTTGCACCGGGTGATACCGTTGTTGTTCAGGTACGTGTTCGTGAAGGTGAACGTGAGCGTTTGCAGGCCTACGAAGGCGTTGTTATTGCTAAGCGTAATCGCGGTCTTAACTCTGCATTTACTGTCCGTAAAATTTCGCATGGTGAAGGCGTAGAACGTGTGTTTCAGACACATAGCCCTTCAGTTGCTGGAATTACTCTTAAGCGTCGCGGTGCTGTTCGTCGTGCGAAGTTGTACTACCTTCGCGAACGTAGCGGTAAGTCTGCACGTATTAAAGAAAAGCTCTAAGCCCGATTGGTTTAGGCTTAGCTTAATACCAATTGGTTTTGTTAATGATTTCAACGGAGCGTTCTATGCGTGAGTTGTATGAGTTGACAGGCTTAGCAAAGGCCCGCGTTATTCGTAGCGCGGGTTTTTTGTTGCCTGTATGTTTGTTGGCGAGCACGTTTGCTAGTACCGGCTGTTCTGCGATTGCTTCATCCGCCGGTTCTATTCTGGCAGGTAATCTCACCACGGCGATGATGGATCAGGAAGATCCGGAGTTGGTGCGCGAAGCGGTGCCTTCTTATCTGCTACTAATCGATAGCTTTATTGTGAGTGACCCTGACAATGCAGCGATGCTCGATGCCGGTGGGCAGTTGTATGCAGCATATGGCGCAGCATTTGTTGATGAACCCGAGCGCGCCAAAGTGCTAACTGCCCGGGCACGTGATTACGGTGAGCGGGCTTTGTGCTCGGCCGATAAAGATGCCTGCGAGTTAAGTGGGCTTTCGTATGATGAGTTTGTTGCCAAGATAGCTCAGGTCAACGAAAAGGCTGCAGATGAGTTGTATACCTATTCGTTAACAAGCCTTGCTTATATTCGCAGTAACAGTGATGACTTCGTTGCATTGGCGGACCTGCCGAAGGTTCAGTATGCAATGGAGCATTTGCTCACCATTGGTGCGGGCGGTAATGAGGCTGATACCTACTTGTACCTGGGTGTATTGAGTACTCTACGACCCGCGGCATTGGGTGGTAAGCCGGAAGAGGGCAGAGCTTATTTCGAGAAAGCTATTGCCTTGAGTGCTGATGAGAATCTGTCCGCTAAGGTTGAGTATGCGAGAAGCTATGCGCGTTTGGTCTACGACCGCGAGCTGCATGACAGACTGTTGAACGAAGTGATGGCAGCGCCAGTCAAACAGCCCGGTAAGACCTTGTTTAATGTAATGGCTCAGGAACAGGCAGAAGCATTGCTTTTGTCTGCTGACGAATACTTCTGATTTTGTGCCCCCCGCGGTAAACTGTTGTTGCAATAGTTGGTATTGAGAGAAAATTAATGACTAGACTTATTAAACGGCTTCCCCTGATTTTTTTAGCTTTGTTGTTGAGTATCACGGCAAATGCACAGGTCTTTAAGATCGCGACCGTTGCCCCAGAAAATTCTGTCTGGATGAAGGAAATGCGGGCGGCAGCCGCCGAGATTAAAGCGGGCACCGAAGGTCGCGTTACCGTGAAGTATTACGGTGGTGGCGTGATGGGTAATGATCGCAAAATTCTGCGTAAAATGCGTATCGGCCAGCTGAGTGGTGGTGCATTCGCATCAAGCGGTCTGTTAGAACGCTATCCTGATTTAACTATTTATGGGCTGCCGCTACTGTTTAGGTCTTTGGCAGAAGTTGACTATGTGCAGTCAATTATTGATTCGGAACTGATGCTGGGCATAGAGCAGAAGGGCTTAGTTGCCTTTGGTTCCGCTGGTGGTGGTTTTGCCTATCTGATGGGGAATCAGCCGGCGCGCACTATCGAAGACTTACAGGGTAAGAAAACCTGGGTGCCTGAAGGCGACGCAGTAACCTATGCCTCAATGGAGGTAATGCGCCTGTCACCTGTAGTTTTGCCGATTTCTGATGTGCTTACCGGCCTGCAGACCGGATTGTTGGACTATGTCGCTGCCCCGACTTCAGCTGCGTTGTTGCTGCAGTGGTATACCAAAGTGAAGTATGTGACGGTGCAGCCGATTGCATACGCTATCGGCATTATGGCCGTCGATAAAAAGGCCTTCGACAAGATGTCTGCCGAGGATCAGGTGGTCTTCCGTGTAGCCATGACGAAGACTTATGCGAAGTTCAATCAGATTAACCGTGAGGATAATGTGAAGGCCGAGGCTGCGATGAAGGCCAACGGCATTGAATTCATCGAACCCGCTCCGGGTGCGATCGATGCATGGGAAGAGCGCGTGAACGATTCCAACCGGAAGGTCTGGATGGAAGGCAGTTATAGCCCTGAATTACTGGACAGAGTTGAGAAGTTGCTTGCCGACTTCCGCGCTAGTCAATAGAGTCTGAACTGTCGTTTGATTCTATAGATAAGCCTGCCATTGACTAGCGAGACACAAAGTACCGGATTCCTGCAGCGCGCCGATCAATTCGGTCGTTGGGTTGAGAATGGGTGTCTTGCAACTCTGCTAATTGGCATGATTTTTCTGGCGAGCAGTCAGATATTCTTGCGTAATTTTTCCGGTGGTGGCTTTCCCTGGGCAGATGAGGCGCTGCGCTTGATGGTGCTTTGGGTGGCGATGCTCGGCGCTGTTGCTGCCGCGCGTGATGACCGCCAAATTGCGATTGATGTGTTGTCGCGGTTCATGCCAGAAAAACCACAGTTGCTCACACTTGCGGCAATGAATCTGCTGACATCTGCCGTGTCCTTTACTCTGGCCTGGTATTGCTTCGATTTTGTCTCGGAGTCTTACGCCTATGAAGATGTGGTTCTCAATGATTTGCCGGCATGGGTTTTTCAGTCGATACTGCCGGTGGCATTTTTTTTGCTCGGTTACCGTTATTTGATATGGACCTTGCGACGCCTCGCAGCGTTTTTTAGCAAAGAGGACGTGGCGACATGATCTTCTCCGGCGCCATCATGGTGTTGTTGGCTTTGTTGGGCGCACCGTTGTTTATTCTGATCGCCGGTGGCGCGATGCTCGGTTACCTGCGAAGCGACATCGACCTCTCAGCGATTGCGATCGAAATGTTTGGTATTGCCGAAATGCCAATTTTGCTGGCGATACCTCTGTTTACGTTCGCGGGCTATATCCTCAGTGAAAGTAATGCACCCGACCGGCTGGTAAGAGTGACTAACGCGGTGATGGGTTGGTTGCCGGGTGGTTTAGCTATCGTGGCCATCGTTGCCTGTTCTTTTTTCACCGCATTCACCGGCGCCTCCGGGGTAACTATTATCGCGTTGGGCGCGCTGCTATACCCGGCTTTAAAGCAGTCCGGCTATTCCGACAAGTTTAATCTGGGGCTGCTTACTTCGGCAGGCAGTTTGGGTTTGCT
>CBDTTT010000038.1:0-9703 GCA_965363345.1 uncultured Chromatiales bacterium | reverse complement strand
GTGGCTGGGTTATGTGTACGAATTCGAGTGCCAATGAGCTCGACCCTGAAGTGGGTTCCGGTTATCGAGTGTGGCGCCTACTGACCCGTTACGTCGCGCCGTTTGCTTTGATACTTGTATTCCTGAATGCGATTGGGGTGTTTGCCTGATATGCGCCGTGTCGAACGTACAGCGATAGTTGCCTATAGCCCCGAGCAAATGTTTGACTTGGTTATCGATGTTGAGTCTTACCCTGAGTTTCTGCCTTGGTGCGAAGGTTCAGAATTGCGGAGTTGTACCGAGACGGAAATCGTTGGCGGCATGACTTTGGGCATCAAAGGTTTTAATGCGAGCTTCGTTACCCGCAACATTCTGCAGCGCCCGTCAGTGATGAACATGGTGTTGGAAGAGGGGCCGTTTAAGGTTCTCGAAGGTATCTGGGAGTTTCAGGCTCTTGGCGACAATGGCTGCAAGGTGTCTTTGACTATCGACTTTGAGTTTGAAAGTTCTATGCAGGACATGCTGCTTGGCGGATCATTTGAATTGATCTGCAATAAATTGATTGATGCATTTGCTGAGCGTGCAAAGCAGGTTTATGGCAGTGGCTGAATCTGTGATTAATATTGATCTGGCTTATGCCTTGCCCGAACGTCAGCAGGTTGAGCATCTGCGGGTGCATGCCGGTATCACTGCACGCGACGCACTAAAGCAGTCCGCATTGCCGCAAACTTTTTCAGAGATCGATATCGTCGGCTGTCCGCTGGGCGTGTTTGGTAAGCAGGTTCCGGATGACTATGTTTTGAAAGCGGGGGACCGGTTGGAAATTTACAGGCCGTTGCTTAACAACCCGCGCGAAACGCGCAGACGTTTGGCTGCCGAAGGCCAGACTATGGGCTCCGCGAGAAACCATAGTTCGAAATAATTAGTTGTTACTTTTTGTATTTTTCGACGGGAACGTCGAGTTGAATATCGCTAACCCGACCGTCTTCAAATCCGACAATAATCCAACGCTGATCGGCTTGTTTTGCGCGACCCGGCAGGAAGTAATACATGTAATCCCAGCGATCTTTATGAAAGGTGTCGCCGACAACGGGACTGCCGAGCAGATAACGCACCTGACTCTGAGTCATGCCTACCTGAACCTGCTCGACATCCACGATGTCTAGCTTGTTACCTTGTTGCACATCAACGTGATAGACACAGGCACCAAGCAGACTGCTCAGCAGGCAAATAGCGATAAGACGTTTCAGGTTTAGTAGCATCATTAGGTTTGTGTTAAATTTTGCAGCAAATCTTGCGTGGAATGTGCGCATAATAAACTAACTTGGCGGTCGAATCAGTCTTCTGTGGCTGATTCGTGTTTAACCGCAACCCTAGCCGCAACCCTAGGCGATATGTTGAGGAGAGATTGTTGAGCAGTCAGGAGCTTAGAGACGTCGGTTTGAAGGTCACGTCGCCGCGTGTGCGCATCCTCCAGTTATTGGAGCAGAGCCAGAATGCGCATATGACTGCCGAGGATATCTACAAGACGCTCGTTGCTGCCGGTGATGAGATTGGTCTCGCCACTGTGTATCGAGTGCTTTCTCAGTTTGAAGAAGCAGGTTTGATTACGCGGCATAACTTTGAAGAGGGTAAATCAGTCTTCGAGCGTAACCGGGGTAGTCACCACGATCACATGGTATGTCTGGAGACCGGCAAAATTATTGAGTTTGTCGATGAGGAGATAGAGCGCCGTCAGCATGAAGTGGCAGGGGCTCATGGCTACGATCTCGATACGCACAGCATGGTCTTGTTTGTGCGCCCCAAAAAGGACTTATGAGCTGCTCCCGTTTTCGGCTGCCCGGCTGTATCGATGGTTCCAACCAAACCCATTACTTCTGAAAATCAATCTGTCTCGTAGGCTGGAGAAGTGTCTTTCCAGCCATATCCGTTGGCCGCGGACTGGTATCCAACTTCGTATAGCTTTTGCATATAACATTTTATCTATGACCGAAGATCACCAAACAATGGGAGCATTGCTGATAGCAGTATCGGTAATCAGCTCATCCACACCGATAAACGGATTTATACTGCTGGGATAGCAGCGATGCTTTTGGCGTTACTCTTTTTCGGTATCATACCGTCAGATAAACGTCCGCTTATTCGTTAACGTCGGAACTTGCTATTCACACGCTGGGAACACCAAACTAACTGGATCACCATCACGTTATGAAATCACCTGTCTGTTCTGCCATCCTCTTTGCTCTTTTCGCCAGTCTTGTGAGCAGTTTTGCTATTGCCGGTTTTGACGAAGGCATTGAAGCCTATCAAGCCAATAACCTCCCGCTGGCATACGAGGAATTTCGTGCAGCAGCGGAAACCGGCGATATGGATTCCCAATTCAACTTGGCTTTGATGTATCAGAATGGCATCGGCATTGCCAAAGATGAAAAAGAAGCCATTGTCTGGTATCTAAAGGCCGCCCAACAAGGCAGTTCATTCGCGCAATACAATGTGGCCGTGTTGTATGAAAATGGTAGTGGCACCGAGGTCGATTTTGCACAGGCTAATAAGTGGTATCGCAAAGCATCGATGCAAGGTGATCCGCTCGCCATCGGTAATCTGGGCATGCTGTATGTGCGCGGCCAGGGTGTGAAAGCAAATACAGTCGCAGGCATGGCACTCCTCTTGTTGTCTGCCACAATGGACAGTTCACCCGGAAACAATGCCAAACAAAATATCGCCAGTATTCGCGGCTTGACACCGGACATGATCGAAACAGCACAAGCGCTCTACACAGAAATGGGCAACGCTGAAAAACTGCTCGAGCCATTCGATGAGTACTTGAGAATTACAGAAACAAAATAAGAAGAAATACCATAAAAAATAGAGCGTATATCACGTCCGTAATTATCTTTAACCCTGTTCAATTCTAATCACATTTTTGTTGGAGACATGTTGCGGAATCGAAACAGCAAATTGTTGACCTGCAAGCACAAGTAGATGCCCACAAAGCTGAGCGAAAGTAAACGGCCAGGCACCCGGAGGTTTTTGATGAGTCAGCCTCCCAAGCGCATGAAGTAACTGACAAGAGGGTTTCCTTCAGAGGCTCAAAGTCTCAAGCCTTGCTGCTTTGCCGTGATCCTGTGTTTAGCATTTCTTTGGCGTGAGCCCGGGTTGCATCAGTAATCGTGGTTCCACCTAACATACGGGCGATTTCTTCGACTCGTTCATCCGTCGTTAACGCTTTAATCTGAGTGCGCGTGGTTTTGCCGTCACTCAGCTTGCTGACTTTCAATTGCTGATCAGCCTGGCTCGCCACCTGCGGTAGATGCGTGACGCAGATGACCTGTGAGTTATCGGCAAGGCTGTGCACTTGCTCGCCAACGATTTCGGCAACAGCACCACCCACACCTGAATCGACTTCATCAAAGATCAATGTGCCGGCGGTTTCGCTGCTGCGGGCGGCAACCTGAATGGCTAGGCTGACGCGTGACAGCTCGCCGCCGGAAGCGACTTTTGAAAGGCTGCCGGGCTTGATGCCGGGGTTCAGTGCAACCTGATATTCGATGCGTTCAAAGCCATCGGTACCCGGAGTGTCACCAACTTCGATGAGTTGGATTTCAAAGTTGCCACTCTGCATGCCGAGGAGACGAATGTTGGCAGTAACCTCTGTAGAGAGTTTCTTCGCTGCTTTGCTTCTGGTTGCTGATAGCTTGCGGGCAACTGTGCATAGAGACTCATGCAAGGCTGCGGTATTTGCTTCGAGCTGTTCGAGACTCTCGGCAGGGTTGTCGAGTGTGTCCAGTTCTTGTTGCAGGTCTGCAAATAGCTGCGGCAGTTGCTTCGGTTCTATCCGATGTTTGCGCGCTTGATCGTGCAGTGCGCTTAAGCGATTATCGAGCTGCTGCAGCACCTGTGGGTCGGTGTCAATTGTGTCGAGATGCTGCCGCAGACAATCAACGGCTTCGGTGATTTGTATTTCCGCTTCCTGCAACAGAGCGTTGACGGGTTCTAGCCCGGGGTCGACATGTGCGAGGCTTTCGATTTGTTGCCGGGTGCGTCCGACAATACTTTGTGCTGAGTCTTCGTTGTCATACAGCGAGGCAATCGAGCTACTAATGCCGTCGACAATATGCGCGGCATTGCCAGCGCGACTGTGTTCGATATTGATCTTTTCAATCTCCCCCTCCTGAGGGGCTAGCACGTTAAGTTCCTGTACCTGATAGCGCAGCAGCTCCAGGCGTTCGGCACGGTCGCGGCCGGAGTTGCGCAGTGCATCGAGCTGTTCGGCGCTTTGCTGCCATTTGGCATGTGCGGCACGCACCGTGTCTAGCAGTTTGCCGCAACGTCCGTATTGATCCAGAAAATTACGTTGTACAGCCGGGCGCAACAAAGACTGATGCGCCTGTTGTCCACAGATGTCGACGATTTGCTCGCCGAGTTTGCGGAGTATTTGCATTGGCACTGCATTGCCATTGATGTAGCCACGCGAGCGACCTTCGGCGGTCACTATGCGGCGCACCAGGCAGTTGCTTTCATCATCCAGATCCTGATTTTTAAGCCAGTCGAGAGCTGCCGTATTGTCGCTCAGTTCAAAGCTGGCGCTTACCTCGGCCCTATCAGTGCCCGGGCGCACAGCATCTGAATCGGCGCGCTCGCCAAGAGCCAGCCCGAGTGCATCGACGAGTATTGATTTACCGGCACCTGTTTCACCGGTCAGGCCGGTCATGCCATTAGTCAGGTCAAGATCGACTTCATCAATAATGGCGAGATTGCGGATATGGAGATTGCTTAGCACTTTGAAGAGGCTCGCCTATGGTCAGTTTGATTCGTGTCGTGTCTCTTGATTGTACCCGCGTCTTCAATATCTGCGAAACAGTAATATTTCAAAAGAAAGCCGATTTAGGCTGCAACATAGGGTAGTCCGCTATTTACTTTGATTCGTCATTGCTTGACAGTGATTCGGCGGCATTGCTAGCGTTGCTGTTGGCGATGGCTTGTATCGCTCTATATTTCAAGGAACCGGATGTCTTCTGATAGCAACATTATTGTGCCGAATGAGCGGGCGGGGCAGATACTGCGCGCTCTGGTGCAAAGCTATATTCACGACGGTAATCCGGTCGGTTCGCGGACGCTGGCGAAAAGTGCCGGCCTTTCGCTGAGTTCGGCAAGTATCCGCAACGTTATGTCGGATCTTGAGGAGTTGGGCTTTATTACTGCTCCGCATACCTCGGCCGGGCGTATTCCAACGCCTCGCGGTTACCGCTTCTTTGTCGATACTTTATTGAAGTTGCAGCAACCGGTGGCGACTGACGTCAACAAGCTGCAGGAGCAGATATCGGTTGATGACTCCGGCGATGCCCGTGAACTTGCATCCAGCGTGTCATCTCTGTTGTCGACAATGACCGATATGGCCGGTTTAGTGACTTTGCCGCGCGTGAGTCAGGTGGTGTTGCGTCAGGTTGAATTTTTGCCTATATCCAATCATCGGGTATTGGCCATTCTGGTGGTAAATGACCACGAAGTTCAGAATCGCATTCTTAATCTCGATCGTGAGTATTCTGAATCCGAGCTGAAGCGCGCCGCAAACTTTTTGAATCAAAGTTATGCGGGCAAAGAACTCAATGAGGTTCGCGGGCTTGTGCTCGAGGAAATGCGAACGACGCAGATGTCGATGAACCAGCTGATGATCGACACCATTACTATTGCTCAGCAGGCGCTTAAAATCGATGAGCAGCAGCCTGAATATGTAATGTCCGGCGAAGCTCAGCTGATGAATTTCGATGAACTCTCCGATATCGATAAGCTTAAGCAGTTATTCGAGGCGTTTAACCAGAAGCGTGAGATTCTAGGTTTGTTAGACCAGAGCATCGTCGCAGATGGCGTAAAGATATTTATCGGTGAAGAATCCGGCTATCAGTTGCTCGATGATTGCAGTATTGTCACCGCCCCGTATAAGGTTGAAGACGAAATTGTGGGCGTGCTGGGTGTTATTGGCCCGACCCGCATGGCCTATGAGCGTGTGATACCTATCGTTGATATCACGGCAAAACTTGTCGGCGCTGCCTTGAAATCGGCAAAATAGGGCTTATAACAGCCCTCATGAAACAAGAACAAAGCCGATAGCGCGCCGCAAACCTTGAAGGGTTTTCAGGCGAGCAGGCGTAACCCCAACATAATGTGTGCATGGAATAGATAGCATGAGCCAGAATGAAAATGGTCCTGACAAGGACGCCCCTGAAGCAGAGCAGACTAGTGAGCAGCTGAGTGCAGCCGAGATGGCCGAGACCATGGTGCTTGGCGATAGCGATGCGGAAATTGATTCTGCTGAATACGCCGAAACAATGGTGCTTGATGATGGGGATGCGGCGGGTGCAGAACTGCATCTTGCCTTAGAGCAGGCTGAAGAGCAGTTGGCGAAGTACAAGTACGCCATGGCCGAAGCCGAAAATAAAGTCCGTCGTAAAGAAGTCGAAGCTCAAAAAATGCGTGATTTCGCCGTTGAGCGTTTTGCCGGCGACATGCTGGCGGTGCTTGATAGCCTCGAGTTGGGCATTCAGGCAGCTGAGGATGGCGCTACCGTTGAGTCTTTGCTTGAGGGCAATAAAGCAGGTTTGAAGCAGTTTCTCGCCGCCATGAAGTCTTCCGGTGTTGAGTCTATCGACCCTGAGGGCGAACCGTTTAATCCTGAGTTGCATGAAGCGATGGTTATGCAGCCTTCTGACACGGCTGAGCCAGGATCAGTGCTGACTGTGGTGCAGCGCGGTTATGTCTTAAATGGCCGTTTATTGCGTCCGGCTCGGGTGATTGTGGCCAAAGAGCCGGATTGATCCGGCCGGCAATATCCTAAGCCTTTGGTTTTTTAGTAGAAAAACCACTCAAAAAAACACAAAAAAATACCAGAATGACCTTGAAACGGGCTATTTCGCCCATAAATTAAGGTCAAGCTAAATTTATTTAAGAATTCATACCCGGAGAACGAAATGGGAAGAGTAATCGGAATTGATCTGGGCACCACGAACTCGTGTGTTGCTCTACTGGATGGCGATACCGTCAAAGTAATCGAAAACAGCGAAGGCGATCGCACCACACCTTCAGTGGTCGCGTTTACCAAAGATGATGAGGTGCTGGTCGGCCAGTCTGCAAAACGTCAGGCGGTTACCAACCCTGAGAACACATTGTTCGCGGTTAAGCGTCTAATCGGTCGCAACTTTGATGACGAAGTTGTGCAGCGTGATATGGACATGGTGCCTTACAAAATCGTTAAAGCAGACAACGGCGATGCTTGGGTAGAAGCTAACGGTAAGGCAATGGCGCCTCCCGAAGTTTCAGCTCGCGTGCTGATGAAGATGAAGAAAACTGCTGAAGATTATCTCGGCGAAGAAGTGACCGAAGCGGTGGTTACTGTGCCGGCTTACTTCAATGACTCACAGCGTCAGGCTACGAAAGATGCCGGCCGTATTGCTGGTCTCGAAGTGAAACGTATTATTAATGAGCCGACTGCTGCCGCACTTGCTTACGGCATGGACAAGCAGCGTGGCGACCGCAAGCTTGTTGTGTATGACCTTGGTGGCGGTACGTTTGATATCTCTATTATTGAAATTGCCGAGATTGATGGCGAGCACCAGTTTGAAGTGCTGGCTACCAATGGCGACACTTTCCTTGGTGGTGAAGATTTCGACTTGCGTATCATTCAATATCTTGCGAAAGAGTTCAATAACGAAAGCGGCGTTGATGTCAGCAAAGATCCTTTGGCTATGCAGCGTCTGAAAGAGGCTGCCGAGAAAGCCAAGATTGAGTTGTCTTCAAGTGCGCAGACCGAAATTAACCTGCCTTACATCACGGCTGATGCCACTGGTCCTAAGCATCTGAATATTAAGCTGACCCGTGCGAAGCTCGAGTCTCTGGTGGATGAACTTGTTGCCCGCACCATCGCCCCATGTAAGACCGCGTTGAAAGATGCCGGTTTAAGTATTGGTGATATCGATGATGTGATTATGGTCGGTGGCCAGAGTCGTATGCCTAAAGTGCAGGAAGCTGTGCAGGCATTTTTCGGCAAAGAGCCGCGTCGTGATGTGAACCCGGACGAAGCCGTTGCAATGGGCGCCGGTATTCAGGGTGGAGTGTTGTCTGGTGACGTGAAAGACGTGTTGCTGCTCGACGTAACGCCTCTGTCACTCGGTATCGAAACGATGGGCGGTGTGATGACTAAGCTCATCGAGAAAAACACCACCATTCCTACTAAAGCGAACCAGGTGTTCTCAACTGCTGACGACAACCAGCCTGCGGTAACAATTCATGTGTTGCAGGGTGAGCGTCAGCGTTCATCTGACAACAAATCTTTGGGTCGTTTTGATCTGAGTGATATCCCGCCTGCACCTCGCGGCATGCCACAAATCGATGTGACTTTTGATATCGATGCAAACGGTATTCTGAATGTGTCTGCGAAAGACAAGGCTAGCGGCAAAGAACAGAAGATTGTTATTCAGGCGTCTAGTGGTTTGTCTGATGACGAAGTCGAACGCATGGTTAGTGATGCGGCAACTCATGAAGAGGAAGATAAGAAGTTCCGTGAGTTAGTCGATGTTCGCAATCAGGCTGATGCTCTGCTGCACGGTACTGAGAAATCTCTGGAAGATCTGGGCGAGAAAGTTACCGCTGAAGAACGCAGTGCTATCGAAGCCGCATCAAATGATCTGACAGATGCTCTGAAAGGTGATGACAAAGACACCATCGAAGCGAAGACCAAAGCGTTGAGTGAAGTTTCGGCCAGTTTGGCGCAGCGTGTGTATGAAGAAGCTGCCGCAGCCGAAGGCGCTGAGGGCGCCGAAGCTGCAGCCGATGACGGTGTTGTCGATGCTGAGTTTGAAGAAGTGAGTGATGCTGATGACAGCAATAAAGAGAAAGATGCTGATGACAGCAAGGATAAGAAAGAAGCTTAAGCGCTAACCTCTTTTCTATAAGTTAAGGGCAGGGGATCACGGGTTATATACCGGTGATCCCTTTGTCCGTTCTAGCGGGTAACGGAAAACAGAATGTCTAAACGCGATTATTACGAAGTATTGGGTGTTGAGCGCAGTGCCGCTGAAGCTGATATGAAAAAAGCTTATCGGCGCATGGCGATGAAGTATCACCCCGATCGTAATCCAGATGATGAAAGTGCGGAGGCCAGCTTTAAAGAAGTGAAAGAGGCCTACGAAGTTTTGTCGGACTCACAAAAGCGTGCGGCCTATGATCAACGTGGACATGCAGCCTTTGAACAAGGTGGCATGGGCGGCGGTGATCCGAGCGGTTTTGGCGATGTCTTCGGTGATGTTTTCGGCGATATCTTTGGTGCCGGCGGCGGCCGACGTGGAGGCCGCAGTAACGTTTATCGTGGTGCAGACCTTCGCTACGACCTGACTCTGACACTCGAGCAGGCGGTTAAAGGTGACTCGGTCAATATCACTTTCCCTACGATGGCGGGTTGCGATACCTGTGACGGTGACGGCGCTAAGCCCGGTACCAGTCGCACCACCTGTGGCACCTGTAACGGTATGGGCCAGGTGCGTGCAACCCAGGGTTTCTTTTCTGTGCAGCAAACCTGTCCTAACTGTCGCGGTGCGGGAACTGTAGTTGAAGACCCCTGTGCCGATTGTCACGGTCGTGGCCAGATTCAAGAAGAAAAAACCCTGGCGGTTAAAGTGCCTGCCGGTGTTGATCAGGGAGACCGCATTCGTCTAACGGGTGAAGGTGAGGCCGG
>CBDTTT010000037.1:0-10068 GCA_965363345.1 uncultured Chromatiales bacterium | reverse complement strand
CTGATCTGGAAATTCGTATCGGCGGAGACTGTGGGTTGTTGTGTTTGTTTATTGATAGTCCGAATGGCGTGGGCGTCGGAGACTGCGAAAAAGTCAGTCGTCAGGCCAGTGCGATACTTGATGTTGAGGACCCGCTACCGGGCCTTTATAACCTCGAAGTGTCTTCACCCGGAATGGATCGAAAGTTGGTAAAGCCAGCTCATTTTGAGCGGTTTGCCGGTAGCAGGGTAAAAGTTAAGTTGCGTCGTGCGGTAGACGGACGTCGTAAAGTACGGGGTATTTTGATCGGCCTGGAAGGCGACGAAATACAGATCAGAGAAGGCGAAGAAGATATTCGTCTGGCATTGGTTGATGTGGATGTTGCGCGCCTAGTGCCTGAATAAACGGGCTGTGGTGTAACTGAATTGTGAGTACGTTGAAATGATGAACAAAGATATCCTGAACGTTGTAGAAGTTGTCTCCAACGAGAAGGGCGTTGAAAAAGAAATTATTTTCGAAGCCATGGAAGCTGCACTTGCTTCTGCGATTCGTCGTCGTCATGACGAAGAAGGCATCGATGTGCGAGTCGAGATTGATCGCGAAAATGGCGATTACAGAGCTTTTCGCCAGTGGACAGTGTTTGCTGACGAGTCAACTGAGTTAGAAACTCCAGAGCGCGAACTGCGCATGATCGATGCTCTCGACATTAATCCGGACGCAGAGCCCGGCGGTGTAGTTGAAGAGCCGATGCCTGAGGAAGATTCGAATGCCGATACATCTTCTGCCGAGTTTGGCCGCATAGCTGCGCAGACTGCCAAGCAGGTCATTGTGCAGAAGGTTCGTGAAGCTGAACGTGCTCAGATAGTTGAAGCATTCCAGGATCGCGTTGGCGAAATGATCAACGGCAGCGTAAAACGCGTTGACCGCAAGGGTATTTATATCGAACTTGGTGGCGCGGCTGAAGGCTTTATTTCACGTGAGCAGATGATTCCACGTGAGGCAGCCCGCCCGAATGATCGTATTAAAGCATTACTGTATGAAGTACGCAGTGAGCAGCGCGGTCCGCAGTTGTTTATGACCCGTAACTCTCCTGAGTTTCTGGTAGAGCTATTTAAGATCGAAGTGCCTGAAGTAGGCCAGGGCCTGATCGAAATTCTAGGCTCAGCCCGTGATCCGGGTCTGCGTGCAAAAATTGCTGTTAAGAGCAACGACAAGCGTATTGATCCTGTCGGTGCCTGTGTCGGTATGCGTGGTTCACGTGTGCAGGCTGTTTCTAATGAACTGGCTGGTGAGCGTGTCGACATTATTTTGTTTGATGAATCTCCTGCACAGTTTGTTATTAACGCAATGTCTCCTGCCGAGGTGATGTCTATTGTTGTGGATGAAGATAAGCACATCATGGATATAGCAGTCGAAGAAGATAAGTTGTCACAGGCTATTGGTCGTGGCGGCCAGAATATTCGTCTTGCAAGTGAGTTGACCGGTTGGGAACTCAATGTAATGACTGAAGCCGATGCTGATGCAAAAGGCGAGAAGGAATCACTAGGCATTCTTGAAATCTTCAAGGAAGCGCTGGACGTAGATGAAGAGGTTGCTCTGATTCTGGTGCAGGAAGGCTTCACAACGGTTGAAGAAGTTGCTTACGTTCCTGAGAGCGAATTGCTTGCGATTGAAGAATTTGATGAAGGCATTGTTGGCGAGTTGCGTAATCGCGCCCGCGACCTGCTGCTGACCCGCGCTATTGTTAGCGAAGAGGCGGCTGAGCCTGCACAGGATTTGTTGGATCTGGATGGCATGACACCTGAACTGGCTGCTGAACTTGCATCTAAAGGTATTGCTGACCGTGAAGAGTTGGCTGAGCAGGCGGTTGATGACCTGCTCGAAGTGTCAAGTCTGGATGAAGAGAGTGCAGGCACGCTGATTATGGCTGCCCGCGCACACTGGTTTGAAGAAGAGGCTTCGTAGAGCAAGGCTCTGCGACAAAAGGTAGACGGAGAAACTGTATGGCAGGTGCTGTAACTGTAGCGCAATTTGCTGATGTTCTGAAAGTGCCGGTAGAACGGCTGTTAGAGCAATTGGCAGAAGCGGGTGTCGATATTAAAGACGCAGATGCGTTAGTCGATGATGACACCAAGATGGTTCTTTTGAACCATCTGCAGCGCCGTCATGGGAATGAAGATGGTGCTGCATCAACGCCGACGAAAGTCACGTTGAACCGCAGAGACCGCAGCGAGCTAAAAGTATCGGGTTCCGCTGGTCGTGCCCGCACTGTTAACGTCGAAGTGCGTCGCAAACGCACCTACGTGAAGCGCGATGTAATTGAAGAACAGAATCGTGCTCAGCAGGAAGAGGTCGATGCTAAGCGGAAGGAAGAAGAAGATGCCCGTTTAGCTGTAGAGCAGGTAGAGACAGATCGTATTGCTGCCCGCAAAGCTGAAAAAGATGCAGAGCAAAAAGCGAAAGACGATGAAGTTGCACGTAAAGAATCTGAGCGCGAAGAGCGTTTGGCTGAAGCTCGTCGTAAAGAAGAAGATAAGCAGAAAACTGCTGAGGCACAAACCGCCGCACCTGCTGCTGGTGATAAGCCTGCTCGCACCACTCGTGTTAAAGAAGCGCCGAAGCCCGCTCCGAAAGGCGCTGGAAAAGGTACCCGTTATGGTCGTTCAGAGTTGCATGTTGCTTCTGACAAGCGTGGTAAACGCCGCACCACCGGTGGTCGTAAATCAAACCGCAGACGCTCTAGCTCAGTAAATGTTGATTCGCAGCATGGCTTTGTTGCGCCTACCGAACCGGTTGTGCGTGATGTGAGCGTAAGCGAGGGCATGACAGTAGCAGTTCTGGCACAGGGCATGGCTATCAAGGGTAATGAAGTTATCAGAGCCCTGATGAACATGGGCATGATGGTTACCGTAAACCAGCCATTAGATCTGGATACTGCAATCCTTGTGGTTGAAGAATTAGGCCATGTCGCTGTTCCTGAAGATGCTGCATCGTTCGATGAGCAGATCATCAGTAGTGACGACGATGCAGGTGACGCAGTGCCACGTTCGCCCGTCGTTACGATTATGGGCCACGTTGATCACGGTAAGACATCTCTGCTTGATTATATTCGTAAGGCTAAAGTTGTTGACGGTGAGGCCGGTGGCATTACCCAACATATTGGCGCTTATAAAGTTCATACCGACGAGGGCGATATTACGTTCCTCGACACCCCGGGCCATGCTGCATTTACTGCAATGCGTGCTCGCGGTGCTCAGGTAACCGATGTGGTTATTCTGGTAATTGCGGCCGATGATGGCGTGAAGCCACAGACTGCAGAAGCTGTTAAGCACGCGAAAGAAGCAGGCGTGCCGATTATTGTTGCGGTTAACAAAATTGACCGTCCGGGAGCTGATCCTGATCGCGCCCGCAATGAGCTTGCAGCACTCGAAGTTATTCCTGAAGACTGGGGTGGCGAGACCCAATTCGTTAATGTTTCAGCACACACCGGTGAGGGTATCGATGCGTTGTTGTCGGCTATTTCCATGCAGGCTGAACTGCTGGAGCTGGAAGCACCTATTGATGGCCGCGCGAGTGGCGTAGTTATCGAAGCCAGCGTTGAAAAAGGACGGGGTTCTGTTGCTACAGTGCTTGTTAGCCGCGGTACTTTGCGTCAGGGCGATGTACTTGTAGCCGGCGAAGTCTACGGCAAGGTTCGCCGCATGACAGATGATACCGGCGCAACGGTTACTGAGGTCGGACCAGCAACACCTGTTGCGGTGACCGGTCTTTCCGGTACACCTGTTGCTGGCGATGATGCCGTCGTGCTCGAAGATGAGCGCAAAGCCCGTGAGGTTGCCGAGTTCCGGCATTCCAAGGCACGAGGAATTAAGCTCGCGCTGCAACAGGCCTCGAATCTTGATGATGTCTTTGGTCAGTTGAAAGCCGCCGGTGAGATGAAGTCTGTACAGATTCTGCTTAAAGCGGATGTGCATGGCAGTGCGGAAGCTCTGCGTGAATCACTTGAAGATATCTCAAACGACGAAGTGAAAGTGAAAGTTATTTCATCCGGTGTTGGTGGTATTACCGAGACCGATGTAGGTCTTGCCGCAGCATCCAATGCAGTCATTATTGGTTTTAATGTCCGCGCCGATTCTAAGGCACGTGATGCCATTAAAGAGCAAGACATTGATGTTCAGTACTTCAGTATTATTTATGAAGCTATTGATGTGGTTAAAGCCGCTGTTACCGGGCTGCTCGCACCTGAAATTCGTGAAGAAATTGTCGGCCTTGCTGAAGTTCGTGATGTGTTTACCTCACCGAAGTTTGGCGATATTGCTGGCTGTCTGGTTACAGAGGGCGTCGTGAAGCGTGATTTCCCGATTCGTGTTCTGCGTGAGAGCGTGGTGATCTATGAGGGTGAGCTAGAGTCATTGCGTCGCTTTAAGGATGACGTCAACGAAGTTAAGTCGGGTACCGAGTGTGGTATCGGCGTGAAAGACTACGACGACGTGCAGCCAGGTGATCAGATCGAGTGCTTCCGGCGTTTTGAGGTTGCCCGCACGCTTGATTAAGCGCGGTATTTAGCTATGTCTTCTCGTGACTTTAATCGCAGTAGCCGCCTCGAAGAGGCTGTCCAGCGTATCTTAAGCGACGTGCTTCGCGGTGAAACCCGCGATCCGCGCTTGAGCAATGTGATTGTGACTGATGCACGTGTGACGAAAGATCTGAGTTTGGCAAAGGTTTATTACGCTCTGCTCGACAAAGACGTTTCGGTTGAAGAAGTAGAAATAGCCTTCTTGAAAGCGAGTGGTTTTTTGCGCTCACGTTTGGCTAAAGAACTGAGTGTTCGGCGTGTGCCGGAACTGCGTTTTGAATACGACGATTCAGGTATTCGTGGTGATGCGATGGAGACTCTTATTGATGCTGCTGTCGCGAAAGATCATGAGTCAAGCCCGGACGATTTGATACCGGATCAGGATGCATCAGAAGAAGAAAGTTAGGCGCGACGTAGACGGAATTCTGCTGTTGGATAAGCCTATTGGAATAACTTCCAATAGAGCATTGCAGATTGCCAAGCGCTTGTTTAATGCCCGTAAAGCCGGGCATACCGGCAGTCTCGATCCTTTAGCAACCGGAATGTTGCCATTGTGTCTTGGTCACGGTACCAAGGTGTCGGGATTGTTGCTCGATTCTGACAAAGGCTATGAGGTTCGCTTGGACTTCGGTTCACGAACTGATACAGCCGACGCAGAAGGTGATGTGGTTGAACGTTCTGAAAAGACGAACGTCGACCGACAAGAATTAGAAGCAGTGCTGGAATCATTTATGGGTGATTCTGAACAGATACCACCCATGTATTCGGCACTGAAACATGAAGGGCAGCGACTCTACAAAATCGCTCGCGAAGGCGGCGAAGTAGAGCGCAAACCCCGGAAAATCCGGATTAGTGAACTCCGGATAGTAGAATTTGATCCGCAGCAACCAAAGTTGTTCGTGCATTGCAGTAAAGGCACTTACATACGTTCTTTGGTCGAAGACATTGCTGTGGCTGCAGGCACTGTGGCGCATGTCATAGAGTTACGCAGGGTTTGGGTGAATCCGTTCGCTCAGTTACCCATGGTAACTCTTGAGACGCTGGAGAGCCTTGCAGAGCAGGGGCCGGAGGCTCTTGACGAACTTCTGCTAAACGTTGATCAGGCGTTGCTGCATTTGCCCGCGGTAACCTTTTCAACGGATGGTGAAGATAGGTTGATGTATGGCCGCGAGGCCACTTCAGCCGACCTGATTGATTCCGGTTTGGAATTGGCTCAGGAAGTGCGTATGTATTCCGAAACTGGCTTATTCATTGGGCTGGGGCAGGTTACAGAGACACAAGCGGTTGCGCCTAAGCGGCTGTTTGTAACTCAGGAATGAGTGGTCTCTACGACGCATGGTAGGAAATAAGATTTTTATTAGAAATAAATAAAAATCAGGGTGTTACACGTGTGCGGGAGCGGTTAGAATACTGCGCGCACATAGTGGGCAAATATTGAAAAGCATTAAATAGGAGTAAAGCCGATGTCTCTCTCCGGAGAACAAAAGGTTACGGTCGTTAAAGAATATGGCCAAAGCGAAAATGATACAGGTTCACCTGAAGTTCAGGTCGCGTTGTTAACAACACGTATTAACGAACTACAGGATCACTTTAAGAGTAATAAGAAAGATCACCACTCACGTCGTGGTCTGCTGCGTATGGTGAATCGTCGCCGTAAGCTTCTTGATTATCTTAAGAAGAAAGACCAGGCCCGTTATCGTGATGTGATTTCACGTCTTGGCTTGCGTCGTTAAGGCACAGTATCGATCTAATGTGTCTGATACCCGGTATTACTTTTATGGTTTGCCGGGTATCTGATTTAGAGACATTGACGATATGCAACCACAATAGTTCCGGAAACCAGTATGTCTGTAGGAAACAGACTTCCGGAACCTAAATATAGGAATAGGTTAAGTGGCAGCAATTAAGAAAGTATTTCAGTACGGTGATCACGAAGTCACCATCGAAACCGGTGAGATAGCAAGACAAGCCGGCGGCGCCGTTATGGTTAGCATGGGAGACACCGTTGTTCTCGTAACAACAGTGGCTCGTAAAGATGCGAAACCAGGTCAACCATTTTTTCCCCTGACAGTTAACTATCAGGAAAAAACTTATGCAGCGGGTAAGATTCCGGGCGGGTTCTTTAAGCGCGAAGGTCGTCCGAGTGAGAAAGAAACTCTGACTTCACGTCTTATCGATCGTCCTCTTCGTCCGCTGTTTCCAAAAGGCTTCATGAACGAAGTGCAGATCATCGCAACTGTTATTTCGATGAATCCCGATATCGACCCTGATATCGCAGCCATCATTGGTGCCTCTGCTTCTGTAGCTTTGAGCGGCGCTCCATTTGCAGGTCCTATCGGCGGCGCTCGCGTTGGTTACATCAACGGCGAATACGTTCTGAACCCGACCTATTCACAGCTTACAGAATCTAGCCTTGATCTGATTGTTGCTGGTACTTCAGAAGCGGTACTCATGGTTGAATCAGAAGCTGATCAGCTTTCTGAAGAAGTTATGCTTGGCGCAGTTATGTTCGGTCATGAAGCACAGCAGGTCGTTATCAATGCGATCAACGAACTGAAAGCTGAAGTTGGCACCGTCAATTGGGAATGGGCTGCACCAGTAGTTGATTCTGCATTGGCTGATGCTGTTGCTGCTGCTGCAACTGCAGATTTGACAGGCGCTTACGCGATTACCGATAAGCAGGCTCGTTACCAGCGCATTGGCGAAGTTAAGTCGGCATTGGTTGCTCAGCTTGCTGCTGATGGCAATGATCAGGGCTGGGGTGAAGGCGACGTTAAAGGCGCATTCGGCAAACTGGAAAGCAACATCGTTCGTGAACGTGTATTGGCTGGTGAAGCCCGTATTGACGGTCGTGATACGACTACGGTTCGTCCGATTGCTGTTCGCACAGGCATTCTACCTCGTACTCATGGTTCGGCTTTGTTTACTCGTGGTGAGACACAGGCAATCGTTGTCGCAACTCTTGGTACCGATCGTGATGCACAGATTATTGATGCACTCGAAGGCGAGCGTCGTGATCGCTTCATGCTTCACTACAACTTCCCTCCATACTGCGTAGGCGAAACCGGTTTTGTCGGTTCACCTAAGCGTCGTGAAATCGGTCATGGCCGTTTGGCACGTCGTGGTATTGAGTCTGTTCTTCCGGGTGAAGAGTTCCCATATGTGATTCGTGTGGTTTCTGAAATCACTGAATCTAACGGTTCAAGTTCTATGGCCAGCGTTTGTGGCACTAGTCTTGCGCTTATGGATGCCGGTGTGCCGATTAAGGCACCTGTTGCTGGCGTTGCTATGGGCTTGGTTAAAGATGGCGATCGCTATAAAGTTTTGACCGATATCCTTGGTGATGAAGATCACCTTGGCGATATGGACTTTAAGGTTGCCGGAACCGCGAATGGCATTACTGCGTTGCAGATGGATATCAAGATTACCGGTATTACCGCCGATATCATGAAAGATGCAGTAGTTCAGGCAGCGGCAGCTCGTTTGTTTATCCTGAAAGAAATGAATGCTGTGATCAGCACTCATCGTGAAGAAATGTCTGACTTTGCTCCGACTATCATCACGCTGAAGATTGATCCTGAGAAGATCCGTGACGTAATTGGTAAGGGTGGTGCAACCATTCGTTCAATTACTGAAGAAACCGGTGCCAGCATTGATATCGACAACGACGGTACAGTGCGTATCGCTTCTGTTGTTGCTACCGATGGTAAAGAAGCTCTGAAACGCATCCAACTGATTACTGCTGAAGTTGAAGTTGGTTCGGTCTATGAAGGGCGTGTTGCACGCTTGATGGACTTCGGTGCTTTTGTAACCATTCTGCCTGGTAAAGACGGCTTGGTTCACATCTCGCAGATTTCTGAAGAGCGCGTCGAGAAAGTTAGCGACAAACTCAATGAAGGCGACATCGTTAAAGTTAAAGTGCTCGAAGTCGATCGTCAGGGTCGTGTTCGTTTGAGCATGAAAGAAGTAGAACAGGGCTAAGTTAGTCTGTTCGGTCCGGCGTAAGCCGGATACAAAAAAGCCGCAAAGCTTCTGCTTCGCGGCTTTTTTTATGCCTTCGTGTTACAGCAACAGCATCTTGTTAATGATGGTTGCTTAATGCACCTCTGCACGCCTGCTGTAAGCGGCCAGCCAGTGTCGGATCCTGATTGGTGGCACTGACACGGATGAGATCCGTCAGAATATCTGCCGAGAGCAGTGGGCCGTCATCTGTTTCCTGGCTGCCAATAATTTGCAGCAGGATGCTATTGGTGATGTTGGCTTTGCTCGCCTGATCTTCCACTTTTACATATTTGCCGGAAACGATAAGGTTCCGAACATCGTTTAGATTGACATAGCGGCTTTGTACTGTGTCGTAAAGTCGCCTATTTGCGTACTTCCGAATAAGTCTCGGGTTACCGTCCATAAGATAAGCCCCTGTTTTAATTACCGGATATTGGTATCCGGCTAGTTTTATTATTGAGCCTTAACTAAGCGCCCAACATTAAACGGTGGACACTGCCCAGCAGCATTAAGTTCGACTATTTTACTTAAAATGTCCAATTTCGGGCTTAGAGGAAAGCCCTTTCAGGGGGGCTGGAGACCAGTTTTCTGTTGCCCAGCACCAGATGTCGCTGATTGGGGCCGACTCCAGCTCAGTGGGCGGTTTTTGGTCTAAAAATTCCAATCCCCGCAGTAAATTAGCAGCAGCATCACGGGAATCCAGCGGTGCAGCATAGCTCTGTTTGCTGAGTTTTTGGCCCTCAGTGTTCACAGCAATGGGCAGATGCATGTAGTTGGGTGAGCGGTATCCCAACAGTTTCTGCAGGTGAATGTGGCAGGGCGTAGATAGACAAAGATCATGACCCCGGACCACCTCCGTGATGCCCTGAAATTCGTCGTCCACAGTAACTGCTGCATGATAGGCGATAAGCCCATCGCCACGACGCAGCAGAAAATCGCCCACATCCTGCTCAAGGTTTAGCTCGACATCGCCTTGCAGTTGATCACGAAAATTCACTACAGCACCGTTTGTGCGCACACGGGTTGAGCGCTCAGCGGTATAGGGATGATGCCGCTGTTTGCAGGTTCCCGGATAGATTAGTCCTAGCGGCCCCCTCTTTGCTGTTGCGGAGAGTTGTTTGCGGGTGCAATGACAGACGTAGGCAAGATTCTGGTCGTGTAAAAGTTTTAGGGCCTGCTCGTAGGCTTCGAGTCTGGTGCTTTGCCACATGGGTGCTTCGTCCCACTGGAAGCCGTGCGCATCGAGTGATTGGAGAATCTCATGATCGGCACCCGCTATCTCGCGTGGTGGATCGATATCTTCGATACGAATTAGCCACTCGCCATGTTTCGTGCGCGCCTGTAGATAACTGGCGATTGCGGTAACGAGCGAACCGAAGTGCAATGGGCCGGTTGGGGAGGGCGCAAAACGGCCTCTGTAGGTCTTAGAAGGTGAGCTGCTCGAGCCGGGAGGGCTGTCAGAGCTAGCAGATGGCTCCCGGGTGGCCATTTAAAGCCATCCGGGAGAACTT
>CBDTTT010000036.1:0-10106 GCA_965363345.1 uncultured Chromatiales bacterium | reverse complement strand
GCCAGCAGGAGTGCCCAGTGCCCAGTCACGTACGTGATCAATGGCAGAAGAAGCTGCTGATGCAGCACTTGAAAGGCCACGAGCCTTAATGATGGCAGCGCCACGCTGTTGTACGGTGCTGATGAAGTCACCCTGTAACCATTCGCTATCAACAACTTCGCTGGCAGCTTTGCCATTGATGGTGCAATGACTGACGTCAGGATACTGAGTTGCTGAGTGATTGCCCCAGATGATTGCACCCTTCACTTCAGTGTTGTGCGCGCCGGCTTTGCCAGCCAACTGAGCCAAAGCACGGTTGTGATCCAGGCGTGTCATTGCTGTGAAGTTTTCAGAAGGAAGATCAGGTGCGTTTTGCTGTGCGATCAGTGAGTTGGTGTTAGCAGGGTTGCCGACAACCAGTACTTTAATGTCGCGGCTGGCGTGATCGTTCATTGCCTTGCCCTGTACTGAGAAGATTGCAGCATTGCCCTTCAGCAGGTCAGCACGTTCCATGCCGGGTCCGCGGGGCTTAGCGCCTACGAGTAATGCGTAGTCGGCATCTTTGAATGCAACACTTGCATCATCAGTTGCGACAATACCGGCAAGCGTCGGGAATGCGCAGTCATCGAGCTCCATCGCAACGCCGTTCAGGGCATCGAGAGCAGGAGTGATTTCCAGCAACTGTAGAATAACGGGTTGATCAGCACCAAGCATCTGGCCTGAAGCGATACGGAAAGCCAGTGAATAACCGATCTGGCCGGCTGCGCCTGTAATGGCGACTCTAACGGGGGATTTCATTATTTAGTTCCTGTCGTATGTCTTAAATAGTGTCTAGTTTAATTATCGAGCAATAAAGCTCCGGTAAATATGGATCTGCCGTGAGCCTGAATTAGGGGGCGAAATTCTACCACCGCAGGCAGCAGATTGAATCCGTATCGTCCGTAATGGATTTGATGCAGGCGCTAACTTGGAGCCCTAGGACATATTGGCAATAGCGCCCCGAGGCTCTTTGCGGGTGGGTTCTATGGCAAAACCAGCTAGCTTAAATAAGCACTATAGCCCCGGCAGAAACCGGGGCTATAGTTAGTGATTACTTATTGTTGCGCTTATATGCTCGCACTTCAGCGTTAAATGCAGCTGCCAGTTTTTCCATTTCATCGACGGCAGCGTCGTGCCGCATGTCGCGGATGCGGACCTGATCCTCAGTAATTTCAGGGCCGATAGCTTCGGCCTCACCATCGAGGCAGGCTATGTATTCTTCGGCAGAAGCCATGTATTGCTTAATTGCAGTCTGTGAAGCAACCAACTCCGCTTCGCTGGCCGTGCTGCCGTCGGGTATTTCGAGGCTGCTTGGGAAGGTGCAGTTGGCATTTGCGCCTGCCGAAAATAATAGGAAGAAGGCGGTGATCAGAGATGTGCTGGTAAGGCTGCGTAGATTTTTCATAGGTACGACTCGTGTCTATTGATTGGAATAATGACATTATGCCGTATCATGCCCCGTCCAGCCAACGGGCGCACGCTCGACCCAGAAAGCCCTGAAAACAATGAGTTCATCAGCTATCAACACAACAAGCTTTAGCCCGGCTCGCGGGCTGCATAACCCACACGTGCAGTCGGTGCTCTCCAGTACCGGCATCAGACGTCGTCAGGTTTTGCATTCATTTGCGCCGCTTCGGGGCATTACTGAGGACCTTATAGTGCCATGCACCGATGGTGTTCAGCTGCTCGCGCATTACACACCGGCTATTCCCGGCGGGCCACTCGTGTTTCTGATTCACGGCTGGGAGGGCAGTGCCGAGTCCATCTATTTGCTGTCTGCGGCTGCTGCTTTTCATGCAGCGGGCTATTCAGTAGTGCGCTTGAATCTGCGCGACCATGGTGATTCGCATCATCTGAACGAGGACCTGTTTCACTCCTGCAGGCTGCAGGAAGTGCTCGATGCGGTTGTATGGGTTCAGCAGCGGTTTCGGCCTTCGCAGTTGCTGTTGGGCGGTTTCTCTCTGGGCGGGAATTTTGCTGTTCGTGTTGCCGCTGCAGCGGATGATGCGGGGCTTACCATTGACCGGGTGCTGGCCGTTTGTCCGGTGTTAGATCCGGCTGTCACCATGAATGCTTTGGATACGGGTTGGTTTGTTTATCGGCGCTACTTTATTCATAAGTGGCGCAACTCATTGATGAAAAAAATGCAGGCGTTTCCTGATACCTACGATTTCAAAACATTGCGCAGCTTTACTGGTCTTACTGACATGACGGCGTATTTTGTTGATCAGTACACCGACTATCCGGATGTCTATACCTATCTGGGTGGCTACGCGTTGACAGGCGATAGGCTTGCTCACTTGAATGTCGATACCCGTATGCTGCTGGCTGATGATGATCCGGTAATACCTCTAAGCAGTTTAGATGAGGTGGCGACATCGGATGCATTGCGTATACGACGGACTAAGTTCGGTGGTCACTGCGGGTACCTATCGAACTGGAAGCTTGATAGCTGGGTTAATGACTGGCTTCTGCAGGAAGCTCAGTCTCCGTAGTCAGCTGTTTTTATATCGACGACCACGCCATCATCCAGCCGGATGATCCGCGTTAATTTTTGCTTACCAAAATTATAAGTCCAGGTTTCGACGGAAACCTCTTCGCTGAATTTCCGTTCGCTTCTATCCGAGCCCGAACTGACGGATGAGTTGCTTGCACTAAGACCACTTGAGCGACTCACAAAAGGTGTGCGGTAAATTATGCGACGCTCAATTGCGGTTGGTTCGCCACAGTGTTTTCTCATCTTTTGAGAGCTATCGCCTTTACGTATAACTTTGCTACCACAACGCATCGCATTAGCCTGCTGGCTGAAGCTAAAGCCAAGGATACAGAGCATCGTGATTAGTGATATTCGATATAAGGTGTGGGGGTTCTTGTTCATCATAGTTCGTTCATCGTAGTCCGGCCGTCGCTTTGTTGAATTATATGACACCAATCCACGGGCGTAGTTGCGCACGCCAAATATGCTGAATCCCTTTGCATAGTGTGCCTTTCACGGGTTTTAGGGTATTGTTGCGCTATTCTATTAAGCAGGCTCCGGTGGTTGATCCGGTTTGCCAGACCGTTACGGATAACTGAATGGGTAATGACCGCGAATGAGTGAACTGTATGCGAGACGCATTCGGGATTTGCGACAGCAGGATTGCCGTAGTTTGTTCGCTGGAGGTCTGCGCGGGATAGAGCGTGAGTGCTTGCGAATTAGTGGTGACGGTTTGCTTGCCCAGACGCCACATCCTGCGGCCTTGGGTTCGCCCCTAACCCATCGATATATCACTACCGATTATTCTGAAGCGCTGCTTGAGTTTGTTACTCCGCCACAGAAAAGTACCTGGGAAGTGATGCAGTGTCTGTTCGACCTGCATCAATTTACACATGAGCACTTGGGCGATGAATTGCTTTGGCCTTTCAGCATGCCCTGTGGTTTGACGACCGAAGCCGATATCCCATTGGCTCTTTATGGTAGTTCCAACATCGGCAAGATGAAAACTTTGTATCGTGAGGGTCTGGGCCATCGATACGGACGTTTTATGCAGGTGATTTCCGGACTGCACCTTAACTATTCACTCCCGGATCATTTCTGGCCGTTGTATCAGGAGTTAGAGGGTGTCGCAGGAAGCGCAGAAACCTTCCGGTCAGATGCTTATATGGGCATGGTTCGAAATGTGCGCCGTTACGACTGGTTGGTGCTGTATCTGTTCGGCGCGTCGCCCGCAGTGTGTAAGAGTTTTCTACGCGACGGCGGCCACTCGTTGCAGCAGCTTGATGCGCATACAGCCTATGGCCCTTATGCAACGTCTTTGCGCATGAGTGGCGTGGGTTACCAGAATACGAGTCAATCAGCCGTGCATGTTTCAGCGAATAGCCTCGATGAATATGTGCGTGATCTATCTTTAGCAATAGAAACGCCCAGCCCTGAATGGGAGAAGCTCGGCTTGAAGTCGGGTGGAGAGTATCTGCAGTTAAATACCAATCAACTGCAGATTGAGAATGAGTTTTACAGTTCGGTGCGACCGAAGCGGGTTGCTGATACCGGCGAACGACCTTCAAAAGCTTTGCAGCGTGGCGGCGTCGAGTATGTCGAGTTGCGGGTTTTAGATGTGAGTCCGTTCGATCCGGTCGGAATCAATCAGGCGGAGATTCGTTTCAACGAAATTTATCTGGTGTATTGCATGTTGCAGGATAGCCCGCCAATTACTGACGCGGCTCAGGACCGACACCAGGCTAATCGTGCGGCGGTAGCCGGCTACGGACGCCAGCCAGGCTTGCGCCTCGCAACTGAGGCAGGCTCGGTCTCTATGCAGGATTGGGCGTTGCAGTTGCTGGAAGATATGCAACCTGTAGCCGATATGCTCGATTGTAATGTTGGTGAGGAATATCGTCAGGCATTGGCTACGCAAATTGCTGTTGCGCGTAATGCAGAGCTAACACCCTCAGCGAGAATGCTCGATGAACTGCAGGAAAGTGGTCTGTCATTTTTCGAGTATGGGCTGCAGGTAGCAACCACTAATCGTGACTATTTTCGTGCACAGGCCCCTGAGCACAATGTGCATCGCACCAAGTTAGAAGCTGAAACCGCTGCTTCGTTTGAGCGGCAGCGTGCAATTGAAAAGTCCGATTCCATCGGTTTTGATGACTATATAGCGCGCTATTACTCATAACTGTGCGCCGTGCACTGTGGTGGTCCTTGTATCCGCTGCTAGTATTGAAAAAATTGACCGCGGGGCTAGGTGAGGGTTATCTATTAAAACGCTGATTACTTGGTTTGTTATTGGATTGGTGCTGGTATTGGCTGGCGCTTATATCTATCCGTTGCCCACTCATGTGCGTGTGCGCGCCGATACCGAATCGGTTGCCAACGGCGGTCGGAAAGAAGACTTCTTCGTTAACCTCGATAAAGACCGCATTACTCCCATGCAGGAAGTTCTTGTTGCTGCCTTCCCTGAGCCACGCATGGTTAGGACGGGCAATCAGGTTGTTCGTGCAGAACTATTTAAAGTGCGTAACAGCGGTCGCGAGGTTGTCGGCATTGCATCGCGGATGACCGGTGCTGTGCCCAATGTTCTTGGTGAACCGGAAATCGCGGTTAACTGGGTTGTGTTGTTGCCAAGCCGGGGCAGTTTTGTTCTCGCTCAGGGGCCTTCAGTAGCTGCAGCAATCTTGCCGGCGAATGCGCAAATTGTTCAGGGTAAAATGATTGCGGGCGATCAGGATTTTGCAGAGCTATCTGGCAGCTATGTTCAGGCAACAAGGCTTGAGGATACCGATAATGATGGTGTCGAAGAGGCCGTTGTTTTACTTAGTACCCGCCTAAAATCGGAGGCGTCATGAGACTTCTGATTGCTTTGGTAGGGTTCGTTCTTGGTGGTTTAGCTGCCATCTTGTTGGTGGTGTTAAACCCACTGGCCTCTCAGCGTGTTGTTGCCGAAACATCTGGCGGTGAGCTTTATAGCTATACCAGCAGCGATATGCATGGCATGCATCGCAGTGGCGACGGCTTGCTTGGGCTGGCTTGGTTGTTTCAGGGCCCTGCAGATTATGACGATCCTGCTATTAGGAATACCGTTGCTGCAACAATGGTTTTACGTGACAGCACCGGTGAAGCAGTTGCATTCGCAACCCGTTTATCGGCAACAACGCGCGATGGCAATCTGTTGCTGGGGCGTGCTGGCATGCGGAGTTATTGGAATATTTTCTGGCCGAATCAGGGCAGCATTTATATGCAGTCTGAAGAGAGTCGCTGGGCAATGGTGCAGGACAGTCTACTGTCCGCCGTTGCTGGCAAAGGCTTGATAGCCGATGGCGATAGCTACGTGCTGACCGCAGCGGAACCTTCGGGTAGTAACAATGAAATTATTGGTATTAGCGGAGCGCTGGATTCAGTTGCCGGTAGTTATACCGAAACTTTGCTGAGTCCGGGTGATGGGGCAGGTATACAGCAGGGCGAATTACAGATCGAATTACGCCCGGCGACGCAGCCTTAATCCAGAAGTGCCTGCGCAATCTCTTTGAACGGACGGCTCATGTCTTTGAGTTCATCGATATCGAACTCAACACCTTTCGCAAGTAGCTTCTTCGCCAGCATGAATTCACGTGCACTGTTAATCGCATCTACTGCCAGCAATTTGTTGCCTTTGAGGTAGAAGACGGCAAACTTCTTGCTGTCGGGCTCACCGCGGATTACCACAGTGTCGTATCCGGTGGACATGCCCACAATTTGCAACTTAATGTCGTATTGATCGGACCAAAACCAAGGAATCTGAGCATACTCAACCAGTTCACCGCAGATAGTGGTGGCAACGGTCTTGGCTTGTTCCAGAGCATTGTGTACCGACTCCAGTCTCAGCTTTCGTTGTAAAAGACGATTAGGGTGTGTTGTGCAATCACCAGCCGCGAGGATCTTAGGGTCTTCGGTGCGGCAGAACTCGTCCACGACAATGCCGTTGTCTATGGCCAAGCCGGCAGCTTCTGCTAGCTCAATGTTTGGCAGAATGCCAATGCCGATAACAACCATATCCGCAGGTAGAGGTTCCTGTTCTTTAAGCTTTACCGACTGGACTTTGCCGTCACCTGTGAAGCTTTCAACAAAGGTATTGCAGCGCAGATCTACGCCAGCATCTCTGTGTAGTTTGGAGTAGAAGTCAGAGACTTCAGGGGCAACAACCCGCTGCATTGGCCGGTCGGACATTTCCAGTACGGTTACGTTGAGCTTGTACTTAGTCGCAACTGCTGCAACTTCGAGGCCAATATAGCCAGCACCAATGATCACCAGATTAGCACCTGGCTTGAAACCGCTTTGAATGGCTTCTACATCGGCAATATTGCGCAGGTAATGTATGTTTTCCAGATCGGCGCCGGGTATGGGTGCTTTTCGCACACGACTGCCGGTAGTCAGAACCAGCCAGTCATAACCAAGCGAATCGCCATTGGATAGGCTGACGCTGCAGTTCTCGCGGTCAATTGATTCCACACAAGTGCTGAGCACAAGGTCTACGTCATGTTCAGGATAAAACTTCTCGGGTTTGAAAAAGAGCCGCCTGGCGTCAAGTTCGCCTGCCAGAAATGCTTTCGACAAAGGCGGGCGCTGATATGGAATCCAGGGCTCTTCACCTACCAGCGTAATGCTACCGGTAAAGCCTTTCTGGCGTAATGAAGTGGCTACCTGTCCGGCTGCGTGGCCGGCGCCAACTACAACAACTCTTTCGCTCATCGTTTGATTCCGGTCTGTTCACAGGCTTGATAGTTGCTGCGGCTGAGAACTGACAAAAGGGTTTATAAAACTATTTTGCGATTATACTGCTGATTGTCATGCGATGTGGGTAAGGAGCGAAAAATTGGTAAGTTCAATTAAAGTAAATGAGTTTGGTGGTCCTGAAGTGATGCAGTTGGTCACCGAGACAATAGCTGAGCCAGGTCCCGGTCAGGTGCGGGTTGTGCATTCCGCTATCGGTGTGAACTTTATCGATACCTACCATCGTTCAGGGCTTTATCCACTGGAGTTTCCGGCAGGTCTCGGGCTAGAGGCAGCCGGCACTATTTCAGCTGTTGGCGATGGCGTAACAGGGTTGCTTCCCGGCGACCGTGTGGCCTATGCAACGACGCCGCCCGGAGCCTATACCACGGAGCGCAACGTGGCTGCAGATCGCATGCTCAAATTGCCCGATAGCATTGATGAGACCACAGCGGCGGCGTGTATGTTGAAGGGCTTCACCGCTTGGTATCTGTTGTTTAAGAGTTATAAGGCTCAGAGCGGGGATACGGTGCTGATGTATGCCGCCGCTGGTGGTGTTGGACTGATTGCTTCGCAGTGGGCGCAGAGCCTCGGTGTAAGGGTGATTGGTGTGGTCAGCACAGCTGCGAAGGCGGAGCTTGCCCGCAATAATGGATGCGCTGAGATAGTCATGGCGGATGCGCCAGACTTCGTCAATGAGGTTAGGGCATTGACCGATGGTGAAGGCGTTGCTGCTGTTTATGATTCTGTCGGTAAGGACACGTTTATCCAGTCGCTAGACTGTCTACGTCGTCACGGCACGATGGTCACATACGGAAATGCATCGGGCCCTGTAGAACCGTTTACACCTCTGGAGCTAGCCTCGCGCGGCTCGTTGTACGTTACCCGTCCGGTGTTGTTTGACTTTATCGCCGATGCCAAAGGTCTGCAGGAAGCACGCGATGCTTTGTTTGCGGCGATAGACAGCGGTGCCGTAAGTATCAGCGTGAATCATGAATATGCACTTGAAGAAGCTGCACAGGCGCATGCCGACCTTGAAGCAAGACGCACCAGTGGCTCTATCGTATTGCGCCCATAAGCTTTAGTTTTTAGATGGCGCGCCGTAGCCGCCACCGCCAGGCGTGGTGATGCGTATTTTGTCACCCGCATTAAGTTGCAGAGCTGCCGTAGCGCCGAGAATTTCTTCTGGTTTTCCTTTGCGCACAACGGTATTGATGCCGGTGCTGCCTGCTTCGCCACCGGCCAGGCCGAAGGGTGCAATCCGGCGGTGGTTGGACAGTATGGCGGCTTCCATCGGGTGCAGGAATTCGTATTCCCTTAGCAGCCCGTTACCGCCGGTAAAGTTACCGTTGCCACCCGAGCCTTGGCGGACAGCAAAAGTATTGATCCTGACCGGATAGCGAGATTCCAATACCTCGGGGTCGGTGAGCCGGGAGTTGGTCATATGAGTTTGTACGGTATCGCAGCCGTTGAATGAGGGGCCGGCGCCGGAGCCGCCACTTAAGGTTTCGTAGTACTGATGCTGCTCGTCACCGAAGGTAAAGTTATTCATTGTTCCTTGCGATGCGGCCAGTTTTCCGAGTGCAGCAAACAGCGCATCGACGACACACTGCGATGTTTCGACATTGCCTGCGACAACCGCGGCATTGCTGTCCGGACTGAGCAGCGAACCCTCCGGAATACGAATGCTGACCGGACGCAGAAAGCCCGCATTCAATGGAATTTTCTTCTGTGCCAGAGTGCGGAGTACGTAAAGTACTGCGGCACGGGAGATCGATTCGGGGGCGTTAAAGTTGCTGCTACTTTGTGGGCTGGTGCCGGCAAAGTCGATGCTGATAGTGCGCAGTTCTTTGTTGATGCGCACATCAACCTTTATGATTTCACCGCTGTCCATTTCGTAGCTGAAGTCGCCGTCACTTAAGGTGCCGATAAGCTCATGCACCACTTGCTCAGCATTATCCAGTATGTGGCACATGTAGCGGCTTACGACACCAGCCCCTTGTTGCTCATCGAGTTCATTGAGCAATGCCTTGCCTTGATTGTTGGCGGCAAGTTGGGCGAGCAGGTCGGCAATATTCTGGTCCGGATTTCTTGCGGGCCAGTCATTGTCATTCAGGTGTTGTCGTAATGCAGCTTCACGAAACTGGCCGCCTTCGATGATGCAAAAGTCGTCAAACAATATGCCTTCCTCTGCAATGGAGGTGCTGGCCGGTGGCATTGAACCGGGCGTAATGCCACCCACATCCGCGTGGTGTGCCCGCGAGGCCAACAGATATTTCAATTTGCCGGTCTCTGAATCCAGGACAGCTGATATCACTGTGATATCAGGAAGATGGGTGCCGCCGGAGAAGGGCGAGTTGCTGACATAAACATTACCGGCTAACAGGCCGGCTTTATTTTGGCGCAGAACATGTTGAACGCAGCTATCCATCGACCCCAGGTGCACAGGTATGTGCGGCGCATTTGCGATGAGTTCACCACGTTCATTAAAGATGGCGCAGGAGAAATCAAGACGCTCCTTAATGTTGGTGGAGCGCGCGGAGGCCTGCAGTGCGTCACCCATCTGACTCGCGATATGCATGAAGCGGTTATTAAATACTTCAAGCAGGACCGGGTCGGCATCGCTAGCGGCAGTGCTAGCTCGTTTCCCAGTGTGGTTTCGGGTTAGTAGTAATTGTTTGGCTGCATTGCTACGGACAACCCAGCCTGCAGGCAATACTGTGCAACTGTTGGCTTCCACAATTAATGCGGGGCCTGCGACATCGACGTCGCTACCAATCTTGTCTCTGCCGACGCAACTTGCTTGCTCCCACTCGTTGTCGAGATACAGACTAACGGTGTTCGGGATGTTCGTTAGCGCTGT
>CBDTTT010000035.1:0-10252 GCA_965363345.1 uncultured Chromatiales bacterium | reverse complement strand
TTAAGCTCGCTACCGGGCGGACAGGTTAGCGCGCTGATACTGGTGATGCTTGTGATGTTTCTGCTGGGCTTTGTGCTCGACTTTATTGAAATTACCTTTGTCGTCGTCCCTATCGTAGGCCCTGTTTTGCTGGCCATGGGTATCGATCCGGTATGGCTGGGCATTATGATTGCCATCAACCTGCAGACCTCCTTTCTAACACCACCGTTTGGCTTTGCCCTGTTTTACCTGCGTGGCGTTGCTCCGCCTGAATTGCCTACATCGGCAATCTACAAAGGGGTTATTCCGTTTATTGCCATTCAACTACTGGCGCTGTGCATGCTCGCCATATGGCCGGGTATGGTTACATGGCTGCCTGACATGCTGGCGGCACGCTAAATTCAGTAGAATCTCTGCACAGAAGAAATATGCAGGGCAGGAAACAAACTAACAGGGGTATGCTACCGCCCCTGCTTACCGACACAAATACTAGCGCAGTACTAACTGCAGGAATGACGTTATGACTGAAGCACCCAATACCAAAGCTATTATGGCCCTGCTGTTTGTCGGTGTGCTCATGGGGGCGCTCGACCTCGCCATCATCGGCCCCGCGTTACCTGCCATACAGATCGAATTCGGACTCAATAACCGCGACCTTTCGTGGTTGTTCAACGTCTACGTTCTCGCCCAGCTCATTGGCACACCGTTGCTCGCCAAACTGTCTGATCGCCATGGACGCAGAATCATCTACACCCTCTGCGTCGGCGGCTTTGGCGTCGGCTCACTCATGCTGGTCGTGGCCGGAGATCAGGAGACATTGCTATTGGGCAGAGCGATTCAGGGCTTCGGTGCCAGCGGTATCTTCCCTGTCGCTGCCGCAGTTATTGGTGACACCTTCCCTAAAGAGAAGCAAGGCGGCGCTTTGGGTTTGATTGGCGCCGTGTTTGGCCTGGCCTTTCTTATCGGCCCGGTCATCGGCGGTATCCTGCTGCAATGGTCGTGGCAGTTGCTGTTTGTCATCAACCTCCCGATTGCCATCGCACTGATTATTTTTGGCTGGCGCTTATTACCATCCAAGGGCAATGCAACACCTGCCCCGTTCGATTGGCTGGGCGGCGTATTGCTCACCACGTTATTACTTGGGTTTGCGATTGGCGTAACCAATCTTGATACCGCCAACATCACTGCCAGCCTCAAAGAGCTCGATGTATGGCCGGCTTTAGTTATTGGCTTCGTATTGCTGCCCTTCTTCTGGAAGGTTGAGAAATCAGCCGCAGACCCGATTATTCGCCCGTCATTTTTTGATGCTAAGCAGATTCGTTTGGTCATGATTATTGCAGCCGGTCTCGGCACGATCGAATGTGCTCAGGTATTTTTGCCCGCGCTCGCTGTCGCATCACTCGGCGTAACCACAAGCACCGCCGCATGGCTCATGCTTCCGGGTGTGTTTGTCATGATGCTGATCTCACCAATCGCGGGTAAAGCCGTCGATAAAGTCGGTCCAGGTGTCATTATTCAGATCGCGGCTGTATTTATTTTGGTGGGGATTCTGATGTACGGCTTGGCCGAAATGACATTCGTCACATTCATTGGCGCCGGGCTGGTTGCCGGCGTCGGGATTGCGGCGCTATTAGGTGCACCCCTGCGTTACATCATTATTGAAGAGTCGCGTCCCGATGATCGCGCCTCGGCTCAGGGGCTGCTGAATATTTTTCTGGCCATCGGTCAGTTGTCCGGCGCCGCCGTTGTCGGCGCCGTTGCCACCTCGAAGGGTGGCGGGACCGAAGGCTACCAAACCGCCTATCTGGTACTGGGAATTCTTGCCGTCGTGATGTTCTTTATTACGCTGGGCCTTAAACGGACCAAGCCGTCGCAAATCGAAACAGCAGATTCATAGCTACAAAAAGCGGAGCTAAGTACCGCCGCCCCACATCATCGACCAGGCAACGGCAACGCGTTCAAAGCTGCCGCCCACTTTCTGGGTTCGCCCGCCGGCGTAGAACACTTTGAACCCCTGATATTTGGTTATGGGTATGCCCAATGTGACTGAGCCACGGGAATTAACCTGCTCATCAAAGCGCGCTTCACCATCAATAGTAGTTTTTGCGCCTTTGCCACCGCCCAGACCAAGGCCTAGCCAGAGACCCGGCTTGAAGCTATATATCACGTGTCCCTGAAGCGCATAGAGCGGGTCTTGCTTACGTTTGGCGCCTTGGTAGAACTCATCGTTATCGGTAAACAGCCAAACAGATCCCGTAAGCTCAAAACTCCACTTGCCGAGCCTGTGTTGGAAACCCAACTGCGGACGAATGGTCCAGCGGTTTGTACCGAGGTTTACCAACTGGTCCTTACTATACTCACCCAGCGGGGCGAAAACCTGCACTGAAGCACCCACGGTCGTGGCCGGTCGGTAGCGAATAAAGTCGGCACCCGTCAATGCATCACCACCGATAAAATTAATCGAATAGCGAAGTGCCGGGTCCGCAAAACCCGATCGGTCTACATCGCCAAACTCACCCTCCACAGTTCCCGTGAAATTGCCCCATGCATACGGCACCAGCACATCTATTCTGGATTGCTTGCCGAACGTGCTGAACACCCGTGAATAGGAGATGCCGGCAATACTAATATCAGAATTACCATCTTCAACCGGCAACGCAGGATCAAACAGCAAACTACCTGTGGAATAACCATACGCAACGCCAACAAAATTGGCTCCGGTAGGCAGGCCAGACCAACGTCGCGGCTCCAGCTCTTGAGCGACAAGGTTATTCGTCAGCACGAATAACAAAGCACAGCCGCACAGTAACCGCATCAAAAAACCGCTCATTCTAAATCTGTGCGTCATCGCCATTACTGCGGCTTAGGCACGCGGAACATGAGGCAATACAGCACCGGCACGACACCGAGAGTCAGAATCGTCGCGAATATCAGGCCGAAGATAATAACCACGGCCATGGGTTCCCACATCGGGCCGCCACCTAGCCACAACGGCAACAGACCACCAACCGTGGTGGCAGTTGTTAACAAAATTGGGCGCAGGCGTTGCTGGGCAGAACGAATGACTGCGGCTAGTGGCTCTGTGCCATGTTCATCAATTTCGATACGAATCCTGTCGAGCAAGACGATCGCATTGTTAATCACTATACCGGCAAGCGAAATAATGCCGAGGATCGTCATAAACCCTATGTACGACTGCGCCACAAACAAGCCGACAAACACACCGATTAACGCTAACGGAATGGTGGCAAGAATAATCGCAGGCCGTCGCAATGAATCAAACTGCGCCACCAGCAGCAACAGGATAATCAAGAAGGCGATCGGCAACTTATCACCAATAGCTGCATTCGCTTTACCCGAAGTCTCGGCCTCACCACCAAACTCCCAGCCATACCCGAAAGGCCAATCCTGCGACTCTTCCTTAAGCCATTCAGCCATGACAGCATTAACTTCTGCAGGGGTCACGCCCGGCAATAGCAGCGACTCAACCGTCACAGTACGCAAACGATTACGCCGCTCAACAACGCCCGGCTGCCAAACCAAACGAGGTGTTGCCACCTGACTTAGCGGCACGGCCTGACCCGTTTTCTGAGAGTAGACATTAATCGAGGCCAGACGGTTAGCCTCAACCCGCTGCTCTTTACGTGAACGCACCATCACCGGAATCAGCTGGTCGCCCTCACGGTAACGTGTCGCTTCCAATCCCGACAAAAACGTCTGCATCGAAATAGCAATGTCCTGATTTGAGACACCGGCTAAGCGGGCGCGTCGACCATCAATGTCGATAACAACCTTCTTGCTGCGGGGGCCCCAATTGTCGGAAATCTGCAAAGTGCCAGGGACTGTTGCGAGATGTTTTTTAACCTTATCCGCCAACTCAAAAATCTTGTCGGTATCACGCCCGTAGAGTCGAATAGCCACAGGTGGCCAGGCGGGAGAGCCCAGCGGCAATGCCCGCGCCGTAATGTTTACGTCAGGAAACGTAGAGCCGACATAGGCTCGAATAGCCTCAAACAAGCCGCCGGCCATCAGATCGTAGTCATTGGTATTGCCTATCAGATAGGCATAGTTCGGGCTGTTCATCTCCGGCTGATACGGCAGCACGTAACGCGGAGCGCCCTGACCAATAAACGCAGCCCAGTTAATAACGCCAAGCTCTCGCTCATTGCTCAGCTGCCACTCATCAGTCAAAAACTGGCTAATACCGACAACAACTTCCTCGGTTCGCCTAATCGGAGAACCAATAGGCAATTCGACATCGACCGTGAACGTCGGGCGATCGTTAACCGGAAAAAAGATTGCCGGAATAAACCGAACCAACTGCAACGACAACACAAAGACTGCAACGACGGCCGCTAGTGTTACCCAGCGATTCTTTAATACCCAAACAAGCAATGATCGATACAAGGTATAAAAGCGACCATCAAAAGCCACCTCTGTGCTCTGAGGTTTAACCTTCATGAACAGCACACAAAGCGCCGGAATTAGCGTTAATGCCATCACCCAGGAACACAGCAAGGTAATTGTCACTACCTCAAACAACGGTCGCGTGTATTCACCGGTTTGCGACTGAGCAAGGTAAATCGGCAGAAATGCAGCCGACGTAGTCAACGAAGATGTCAGCAACGGAATGCGTAACTCACTCACAGCATCGAGTGCGGCTTTGCGTGGAGCAGCGCCGTGTGACATCCGCACCATGATGGATTCAGACATCACAATGGCGTTATCAACCAACATACCCAATGCAATAATCAGAGCAGCTAGCGAGACCTGATTGAGCCCCATGTCGAGCACCGACATGACAAGAAAGCTCGTCAGAATGGCGGCTGGTATAAGGCTGGCAACGATCAGGCCCGTGCGGATCCCCAGAAAACCAAGCATCACTAAAGCGACAACCAGCACCGCTTGCGACAAATTAACACTGAAGTCGCTAATCTTTTTATCGACCACGTCAGGCTGAAACAGGACTTCGTCGAACTCAATCCCAACCGGGTAAACCTTACGCGCACGTTGCAACACAGAGCGCACTGCCGTACCGAGACCAATAATATTGCCGCCTTCTTTCAACGAGATCGCCAGTAACAGAGCCTGCTCATTGTTATAGCGGGACATCGTTAGAGGTGGGTCGACGTAGCCGCGCTCGATATCAAGAATATCTTCGACACGAACCAGCGAATTGCTATTGGGCAGATCGATTAGCGTGCGGCGTAATTCATCCACCGAGCCGAAGTTACCCGTAGGTTCA
This sequence comes from uncultured Chromatiales bacterium, assembly GCA_965363345.1. Classification (GTDB taxonomy): domain Bacteria; phylum Pseudomonadota; class Gammaproteobacteria; order Steroidobacterales; genus JABIQA01. The sequence goes on along the minus strand of CBDTTT010000035.1, from coordinate 5,028 downwards.
AATACGACCTTCTCGTATTCACTCTCAATATCACCGCCTGGCAAAATGATGTTACGTGCCTGCAACGCCTGCTGCAGCTGCAGTGGCGACATGTCGAGGTCGGAAAGTGCGGCGTTATCGAACACCACAAACACCTGCTCTTGCTGCGAACCAACGATCTCTACTTTGGCAATCTCATCGATGAGCAGCAGTTCGTCACGCACATCATCGGCGACATCTTTAAGCTCCCGATAACTAAAGCCGTCACCGGTAATGGCAATCTGCGTGCCATATACATCGCCGAACTCATCATCGACCGTGGGTCCGATAATTCCGTCCGGTAATTCGGGTGCCGCTTTATCTATTTTTCTACGCAGCTTGTCCCAGATAGGCTGCATATCGGTGTATTCATCTTTAACGTTTACAAAGATGATCGAGACGCCGGTCTTCGACTGACTGGCAACAAAATCGAGCTCGGGCAATTCCTGAATGACCTTCTCAAGCTTGTCCGTAACGAGCATTTCTACCCGTTCCGGGCTTGCTCCCGGAAAGAGCGTTTTCACCAGAGCAACACGGATAATAAAGCCGGGGTCTTCGCTACGTGGCATATCCTGAAACGTTACGCCGCCGGCAATAACCAGAAACAAGATCAGGCAGAAAAATGTCCGGCTTCTGTCGATAGCCATTGCGGTGATATTCATCATAAAACCCCGCTAGCTGCCGCCCTGCGTGAGCGCCGCCTTATCCTGCTCACCCAACAAACTCACCTTCTGGCCATCAACAAGGCGTCTGACGCCCGCCGTGGCAATCAAGTCGCCCGCACTTAGGCCCGCAACAATATAGATACCCTGAGCATCGGGCGGGCCAATCTCAACCGTGCGACGGCGCGCAACATAGAAGCCTTCTGCAGGTTCAAGCAAAAATACAAAATTGCCTTCACGGTCTTCCCCGACGGAGACCAGCGGAACGAAAAGTCCTAGATCATCACTATTTCTATCGGGCGTTAATACAAAAGTGATGTCCGCAGCCATACCCGAACGCACATCATCACAGCCGTTGTTGAGCTTAACGGTTACCGGATAAATCGAACGATTCTGATCTGTGCCAATGCCGACCTCAGTCACAACACCGGCCAACTTATCACCGGGCAACGAGGCAACATCAACAGCAACAGATGTACCGCTTTCTATTCTGCCGATGTACACACCGGGCACATCAACCCGCACTTCAGCACAGTCGCCACAATTGATTCGCACGATAGGCTGACCGGCACTCACATTCTGGTTCGTCTCAACGTGCCGTGTCGCAATCGAGCAACGCAATGGTGAAATAAGGCGGGTGTAGGAAAGCTGGAGTCGAACACCCTCGACTTGTTGTGACATCGCCCGCACCTGTGCAGCCACCGATTCGGCCATTGCACGTGCTGTATCGAGGTCGCTGCGGGATGCATTACGGTTCTCATAAAGCTCACGGGTACGCTCGAAACCCGCCTCAGCATTGCGCTCCTCTGCTTTTGCCCGTTCAAGCCCGGCCTCTGCTTCACGCAAGGTTACTTCGTAATCGGTCGGATCAACCATCGCAATCAGCTGGCCTTTTTCAACAAGATCACCCACATTGGCATTGAGCGTTGTTAAAAGGCCGGACACCTTAAAGCTGAGATCTGTTTCCAAAGCAGCCTTGGTCACTCCCGAAAAAATGCGGGTGGTTTGTCCGCTGGCCTCTGCAACTTCAACGTAACGCACCGGACGTATAACTTCTGCAACCTCTTCGACAGGGGCCTCACAAGCACTAAGCGCCAAAGTAGCAAGGCACAAGCCTAAACAAACCTGCTTATTCATGGGTAAATCCTATATCCGTAAAGCGCGAAATTAATACGCCAGAACTATGCCGCGTTCATTGAAAAACTCTTCAACCTGAAGATACCAAGCATTCATATTCTGAGCATCAAGCATCAAATCAAAATCGCTCGACTCACGCAGCACATTAATCACGTCGCCCAGATACACATACTTTGCCTGCGCCGCAGATAACTCTGCGAACAAGGTGTTGTTCTGCGCGTTAATTAAGTCGGTTACCGAGCGCGCTCCTTTTGAGTAAGCATCAATAATGATTTCGAGATTCTCTGTAGATGCTCTGGCCGCCTCTGCGGTGAGGTCAATTGCTGAATAGGAGCTTGAAACCTGCTCTAGTGATACCCGAATGCGGGTCTCAACATCCTGCTCGATAAAGGCCCGCTGGTCTTCGGCTTGACGCAAGCCGTAACGCTGCTTATTCAGGTCGGCACGCAATGCGCCGCCATTAAAGACCGGCAATCTGGCATTGACCCCAAGCTGCCAGGTGCGCTCATCAATCCCAAGCAGCTCCCAATTGGAACCCGCACCACTGCGGTCAAGATTGCGGCCGACAAAACCGTCTAGGTTGAATGTGGGCAACCAGTAGCGGCGTTTCGCCGCGGTAACCTGACGCTCTCCGGCCAGTAGCTGCTGATCAAGCTGAGCAATATCCGGAGAGTTTTCTATGCCGGTCTCAACCACGAAATCCTGAAACGTCTGCCAGGTAAGTGCGTTGTCTATCAGTGCCTCAAATCGTGGCTGGGTAAACATGGCGAGCGTCTTCTCGACACTCGCGTCCTGAGGAGCAACCGGAGTGCTCTGCGGCAGGTTAAGAATCTGCAACAACTGGTTTTCAGACTGGCGCCGGTTCGCTGTGGCTTCAATAAGTTGGCGTCTTGCTGTGGCAATCTGGCTTTCCCAGCGCAACAGATCGGCACGTCCTGAAAACCCGATGGATTCGCGAACTCTTGCAAGTTCTAAGTTGGTGCGGGTCACTTCAAGATTCGAGCGCTGAACATCTTCTAAGGCTTGCAGCCGCAATACGTTTAAGTACGCAAGACCCGACGACTGCAACGTATCGAGCAACGCCGCTCGATAAGCCTCATCAGAAGCCGCCTGTAGGTAGGTTGAAACGCGATAACGTGCCCATTGATCGTCGCCGTATATAAGCTGACTGCCCTGCGCTTCGATGTCAGTGCTTTTTTCAGCCTGAAACCCTGGTATGGCACGGTCATCATCGATCTTGCGCGCACCGGCTTGTAGCTGGAACTGTGGCAGTAAGTCAGAGCGGGCAAGCTTCGCATCGGCCCCGGCAATCAAGGGGTCACTGCCCGCTACTTTAAGACCCAGATTCTCTTCCGCAGCACGATTCATCGCCTGCAACAAACTCATAGGCGTACTGTTTTCATCCTCTACAGAAAATAGCTGCTCTGCTTCGGCAAGTATGACAAAACGGGGAGCAAAGCCGATGGCCTTTGCAGTTTGCATATTAATCGCAATCCGCCGACTCTCCTGAAGCCCTACCGGTATTTCTGAGGCCTTATCTCCAAGCAAAATACGTTGGATATTTAAGGCAAGGCGTCTAATCAAACGCAGGTTGTCTTCCGGTCGGCCGCCAGCCGCCAACAACATACCGTCGTATAGCTCGGTAACACCGAAGCTTGAGAAAGTAGGCAGCTTGCGGGCATTAAGCGCATCAGCCAGAACGGTAATTTCCTCATCATTAAAACGTAGCAACGGTGTCACGAAGACTGCGTCCACATATTCCGGAATAGCTGCGACAGCATTCAACGGTGGACCACTGACCGGTATCGGGGTCACATCAACACCCAGCAGCTCACGCAACTGCTCTGCCTTCTGCACACTGAAGTCGCTAAAGCCCTTAAGCATGCTGGCTTCCACCAGAATCGCAACATGCTTAAAGTCTACGACTTCGTGATACAGCATCAGGTCATCATCGATACTCTGTACATTAGTAATGTAGGCAAAGTTGCGCTTACCGCTGACGCCGTCCTTTAGCGGATAGTTCTGTAGTTCAGCATCCACGACAAGAGTCGCAATGACCGGCTTACTTAATGCCGGACGACGGGCAGCTTCAGCCGAACCTAGCGCGCCAACACAAATGACAATATCAACATTGGGGTCGTTTAACAGGCTATCTAATGCCGCTGCCACGCCTGCTGCAGTCCAATTGCCATCCAGTTGCTTAAGCGAAGGAAAGCGAACATCAAACTCGCCCTCGGTGAGTGATACCACCTCAGCCTGCAAAGCCTGTATTGAAACAAAGGAGCGGGCCCCTGGCCCATCGGCGAGAATGCCTATTGTTTTAGCCGCATACGCGGTGGGCAAGAATAGGAAGACAATACAAAATGTAGCTGCACGAAAAAACCGGGGCATTCGAACCAATCTCTTTAGAGCAAATATAGACCGTATGCTAACAGACCCGCACCGCACCAGCGTCAAATAGAAACGCCCAATGCTGGGTCTTAGCGGGAGTCCGAGAGGTGACAACTCACCACATGTGTCCGGGTAACGCCGACCGGCAATTCGGTCGGTACGTCACTGCTGCAACGAGCAACAGCAACCGGACAGCGGGGGTGAAAAGGGCAGCCGGAAGGTGGGTTCATTGGCGAGGGCACGTCACCCTCAAGAATAATCCGCGTTGTTTTTTTCTCCGGGTCAGGCACTGGCACAGCTGATAGCAAAGCTTTCGTATAAGGGTGTTGTGGGTTGTTGTAAATTTGCTCTGCCGGGCCTGACTCAACAATCTTGCCCAGATACATAACGGCAACAACATCACAGATATGCTGAACCACCGCCAGATCATGCGAGATAAACAAGAAGGAAATGCCCAGGTCCTGTTGCAGGTCTTTAATCAAATTAAGGACCTGCGACTGCACCGAAACATCGAGCGCCGACACCGGCTCATCTGCAACAATAAATTTTGGGTTAAGTGTTAGCGCCCGGGCAATACCAATACGTTGTCGTTGGCCGCCGGAAAATTCATGTGGGTAACGGTCCAATATCTGTGGTCGCAAACCCACCACCTCGATCAGCTCAGCAACTTTCCGTTCACGCTCTTCTGCTGTGCCGATACCGTGCACATCCAGTGGCTCGCGAATCGTCTGTCCAATAGTGCGGCGCGGACTCAGTGAGGCAAACGGATCCTGAAAGATCATCTGCATATTGCGGCGCTGTACTTTCAGCTCCGCTTTAT
>CBDTTT010000034.1:0-10440 GCA_965363345.1 uncultured Chromatiales bacterium | reverse complement strand
AGAAGTATCGTGGCATGGATCGCTTCGAAGCCCGCAAAGCTATCGTTGCCGACCTGGAAGCAATCGGTCTGCTGGAAGAAATCAAAGACCATAAGCTAATGGTGCCGAGAGGCGACCGCAGTGGTCAGGTTATTGAGCCCTACCTGACAGATCAGTGGTTTGTAAAAGCCGGCCCTCTGGCACAGCCTGCCATCGAGGCTGTAAAAGATGGTCGCATCAAGTTTGTTCCGGAAAACTGGTCAAAAACCTATTTCGAATGGATGAATAACATTCAGGATTGGTGTATCTCACGCCAACTCTGGTGGGGACACCGGATTCCTGCGTGGTATGGCGAAGACGGTCAGATCTATGTGGCACGCAGCGAAGCAGAAGTGCGGGAAAAGTACGACATCCCGGCTCAGGAGCAACTCACGCAGGACCCGGATGTACTTGATACCTGGTTCTCGTCAGCTCTCTGGCCTTTCTCTACGCTCGGCTGGCCAGAGAACCCCGATGCACTGAAAACGTTCTACCCTGGCAACGTGCTGGTAACCGGTTTCGACATTATCTTCTTCTGGGTCGCACGCATGATCATGATGGGCATGAAGTTTGCCGGTGATGTGCCCTTTAAAGAAGTGTATATACATGGCCTGGTCCTCGATCAGGACGGCCAAAAAATGTCGAAATCAAAAGGCAACGTGCTTGATCCGATTGATGTTATCGACGGCATCGAACTGGAACCTCTGGTTGCCAAACGCACCAGTGGCATGATGCAACCGGCGCTAAGACCAAAGATCGAAAAAGCCACACGCAAACAATTTCCCGATGGCATCCCAGAATTTGGCACGGATGCATTGCGCTTTACCTTTGCAGCACTCGCAAGCAATGGTCGTGATGTACGCTTCGATCTGAATCGCGTCTCTGGCTACCGCAACTTCTGTAATAAAATCTGGAACGCGACACGCTATGTTCTGATGAACACCGAAGGCAGTGACTGCGCGATTGACAGAACAATCAATCGTGATGAGCTCAGCTTGCCGGATCGATGGATACTGTCACGTTTAGGTAAAACCATTAATGAAGTCCGGCGGCATATCGAAAGCTACCGCCTCGACCTTGCCGCAAAAGATCTGTACGAGTTCATCTGGAATGAATATTGCGATTGGTATCTTGAGCTGTCTAAGCCGATCCTGCAGGACGAGAACTTGTCGGATGAGCAAAAAGCATTAACCCGGAATACGCTACTTACTGCGCTAGAAGCCCTGTTGCGCAGCCTGCACCCGATAATTCCGTTCATCACCGAAGAGATCTGGCAAAAAGTAGCACCATTGGCCGGAAAAACCGGCGAAACCATAATGCTGCAGCCGTATCCGGACCCCGCAGACTTCCCCGCTGACGAAGCAGCTGAAGAAGAACTGCACTGGATCACAGAATTTGTGCTCGGATTGCGGCAAATTCGAGGTGAAATGGATATTTCTCCTGGCAAGCCACTTGCAGTACTTATGCAGGATGCTTCAGACCGGGACCAGAAACTGTTTGCCCGGCACGAGATTTATCTGAGCAAACTTGCCCGACTCGAAAGCAGCCGCTTTCTTGATGAAGGCGAAGCGCCACCGCCGAGTGCAACGGCACTATTAGGTGGCATGAAAATTCTGGTGCCAATGGCAGGACTCATTGATGTGGAAGCAGAACGCGGCCGCCTATCGAAGAGTATGGAGAAAGTGTCCGGCGAACTTAAGAAACTGCAGGGCAAACTCGGCAATCAGAAGTTCGTTGAAAGAGCACCGCCCGCTGTCGTCGAGAAAGAACGTCAGCGTGCTGAAGAAATGGAACGCGAAATCAATCAGCTCAACGACCAATTGGAGCGATTGAATAATCTGGAATAGCAGGAGCTAACAATATGGCCAACGACATAGCAGCTGCAAAAGCGGTTACTGACAAACTCGCGGATGAAGTTGGCCAGATTATTCTCGGCAAAGACACAGAGATCCGACTTGCACTAGCCTGCATTCTTGCCGGTGGTCATTTATTAATTGAAGATGTGCCTGGTGTCGGTAAAACCCTGCTGGCCCGCTCACTGGCTATTGCACTCGACCTGAGCTTCAATCGTATACAGTTCACTAGCGACCTGATGCCTGCTGATGTCATTGGGGTCTCTATCTATCAGCCCAACGATAGCTCGTTTGTTTTTCATAAAGGTCCTCTTTTCGCACAGATGATACTGGCGGATGAAGTAAACCGCGCCACGCCAAAATCCCAAAGCGCATTGCTCGAAGCGATGGAAGAAAAACAGGTCAGCGTCGACGGCGAAACCTGGCCACTGCCGAAGCCATTTGTTGTCATCGCAACACAAAACCCGGTTCATCAAATCGGCACCTATCCGCTGCCGGAATCACAGCTCGACCGTTTTTTAATGCAGATCGGACTGGGCTATCCGGCCGAACAACTCGAGCGCAAATTGCTGCGGGGCGAAGATCGCCGAGAGCTACTTAAAACACTAACCCCCACGATTAGCGGCAGCGAACTTCCCGGATTACAAGCAACTGTCAGAACCATTGAGGTAAGTGATGCCCTGCTGGACTATGCGCAAGCGCTCACCCGCCACACTCGTGAACACCCTGACTTCGAACTTGGCTTATCGCCACGGGCAACTCTGGACATGATTAATGCGGCTAAAGCCTGGGCGCTTATGGAAGGACACAGCGGTGTTCTTCCTGAAGATTTACAAGCGATCTTCAAGCCTGTCGCCAATCATCGCCTTCGCCTTAAATCAGCCAGCGGCTCGATTCAGGGAAACCCCGCTGAACGTGTTCTGGCTGAAGTGCCCATACCCTGATGCGCAGCCCGGCGCAGTTAATCCGTCTACCATTCAGCAGAGTGCGTTCAAAGCTATCTGAGCGCAGCGGCAGCTGGATCAAAAAACGTCAGGGTGCTGATGCATTGCACGTTACGCTGCATCGTCGCCGCATCTACATACTCCCGACAAAATCCGGGCTGCTATATGCAGCAGTCGTGTTTATGTTGCTAATCGGTTCGCTGAACTACGCGAACAACATGGGCTTTATCCTCACGTTCCTGCTCACAGGTGTTGGTCTGGTTGCCATGCATCATAGCCACCGTAATCTCGCAGGACTAAAGGTCTCATTCACCCAGGTAGAACCGGTGTTTGCCGGGCAAGATGCACAGTTCGAGTTTGTGATCGAAAATCCTGAGCGTATTGATCGCTGGCAACTGTGTTCCGGGTGGAACAGTGTCGTAACGGTATGCGGTGATATCGATGCCTTAGATCGGGCCAAATTTTCGCTACCGCTCGGAACTACCCACCGGGGCTGGCTGGCCTGTCCTCGAATCGGCCTGAGCACAACGTACCCACTTGGTTTATTCCGCGCCTGGGCATGGGTGCATATGGACCTGCATGCGCTCGTATATCCGCAGCCATTAGATCGCGTCGACTTTGTAAGAACCGCCAATAACGAATCGGGCCAAAACGGTATCAATTCAAATGGCGAAGATGAGTTCTCCGGGCTACGTGAGTATCGCCGCGGAGACTCACCACGCAGCATCGCCTGGAAGTCTGCCGCAAGCCTTGGCACCTTACTGGTAAAAGAATATCGCGAAGGCGGGCAAACACCGCTATGGATCGAATGGAACAGTCTGAGTCATCCGGATAGCGAAACCCGTTTAGCCGCCATGTGCAGACTTGTCCTCGACGCTGATAGTAATCAGCTGATGTATGGATTGCGCCTGCCCGATGTCGCTATTCCTCCAGCAAAAGGACACACACACTTACACCATTGTCTTCGGGAACTCGCCATGTTCGGCGAGAGAAAAGTGTAGAGGATTATGAATACTCTACAGCCGTTGCAGATACCGAACGCACGCGAACGCAAGATCCGGATTCTGTGGCTGATGGCAGCAGTGGTCGTCGTCAGCGCTCCACACTTGCCGCATATTAGTCCGTGGATCGGCTTGCTATTGGGCATAGTTTGCATATGGCGTTATCTGGTAGAAGCCCGCGGCTGGTCGCTCCCGTCAACATGGGTAAAGGTACCTCTGGTCTTTATCGGACTTACTGCGGTAGCTCTCACCTATCGTCGTATTACCGGCGTAGAAGCCGGAACGGCATTGCTGCTCACAATGTTGGCGCTAAAGATTCTGGAAACCAAATCTGCCCGCGACCTCACCGTCGTCTCTATGATCTGTTGGTTCCTTATGTTTGCCGTTTTTCTGCGTGAACAGCAGCTCTGGGCTATCGCCTATATCTTCATCGGTGTAGGTGTCTGCATGACGGCTCTTGTGCAGATCCGGCGCGTTGGCCCGACATTGCCTACAGCTAAAGTTCTGCAGCAAACTGGTGGCCTGCTGCTTCAGGCACTACCTTTAATGCTAGTGCTATTCTTTCTTTTCCCCCGTCTACCGGCGCCAATCTGGGCACTATCGACGGGAGGTAGCAGCTCGCAAACCGGACTTAGTGACACCGTCAACCCGGGTGACATTAGTGAGCTCAGCCAATCTAACGCGGTGGCATTCCGGGTTCGTTTTAAAGGTGCAATTCCACCGCCGGATCAGCGCTACTGGCGCGGTCCCGTAATGGGCTATTTCAACGGTCGCTCATGGTCATGGGCTGATCGTGGCGAAGCAATACCAACGCCAGAAGGCTTAGCTGTATCAGGCAGTTACTACGACTATGAAGTCGTACTTGAGCCCCACGGTAGAGAATGGCTACTGGCACTCGAAACCCCGGCTCAGTGGACTCAGGCAAAATCCTACCTCTCCGCCGATCTGCAGCTTGTTAGCCAAGCCCCTATACGACAGCGCATCGTCTATACGGCAAGGTCTTATCAAACTGCGCGCAAAACTCAGCCAGAAGTAGAACGCTACTTAGAAGCGATGACCTACGTTACCCCCGGCGTGAACCCCGACAGTGTGAGTTTCGCAAAAGAGCTGCGGAATAAATCAGCCAACGATCGGGAATACCTGAACAAAATACTCAGCATGTTTCGTGAAGAGCAGTTCTACTACACCTTGCGCCCACCGAAACTAGGGAAGAACTCAGTCGATGATTTTTTATTCTCAAGCAAGCAGGGTTTTTGTGAGCACTATGCATCAGCGTTCGCCACACTGGCGCGAGCGGCCGGGATTCCAGCACGGCTGGTGACAGGCTATCTGGGCGGTGAATTAAACCCGCTCAGCAACGACTTTATCGTACGGCAATCCGACGCTCACGCATGGACCGAGGTCTGGCTTAAGGATCGGTGGGTAAGAGTGGACCCAACTGCCGCTGTGGCTCCCGAGAGAATTGAACTGGGACTCGAAGGCGCGCTTGACGAAAGCGATATCAGCGCAAGACAAAGCCTCAGAAGCTACCTCCTCATCAATCAGGCCATATTGAGCGCAGACGCTGTAAACGCTGCGTGGAATCGCTGGGTACTGGCATTCGGCCCGGATACTCAGAAAGACCTGCTCAGCAAACTAGGTATAGAAGAACCCGATATGCGGGACATGATACTTATCATGGCTATCGGCATAAGTATGTTGCTCGCGGCATTAGCTTTTTACCTAAGAACCAGTATCCAGCCTCTGCAAGATCCACTGCAACACGCGTACAACAACGCCTGTAAAAAACTGGCGCGCGCAGGAGTTAAGCGCAAGCCTACGGAAGGCCCGATTGATTTTGCATCCCGGGCGGGCGGGCAACGGCCGGCAGACAAGCCTGTCATAGAAACTATCAGTCAACTCTATGCAGCACTGCGCTACGCACAGCAGAAAAAACCTGACAATTACGAAGATCAGTTAAAGGCGTTTATTAAGCTAACGAAAGACTTTAAGCCGGGTGGCGCTTAATATCAGCAGGCACTTTGCTCAACAAATACAAACCTGCAACAAACAAAATCAGCACAGATAAAATGCCGACTCTCTGACTACCGCTGAGCAGTGCCACGATGCCCGTTAATGCCGGCCCGAGTATTGCAGCGAACTTACCCAGCATGTTGTAAAAACCGAAAAATTCTGCATGACGTCCAACTGGCACAAGCCGAGCATAAAATGAACGACTCAAGCTTTGTACCCCGCCCTGCACGAGACCAATCGTGAAGGCTAAGGCATAGAAGTGCCAGCTTAGCGATATAAAGGGCGCGCTTAGTGTCGCAATTACATAAATACCCAGCGCGATGTAAATACCCTTGCGCGCGCCAATCTTCGCGCCCAACATACCGAACGCAATGGCTGCGGGAAAACCGACAAAGTTGGTTAACAAAATTGCAGAAATAAGATCCTCGGCATTCAACCCGCGCGACAAACCATAGTCGACCGCCATCTTAATAATGGTGTAAACCCCATCGATATAGAGCCAATAGGCCAGCAGAAATGTTGCGAGCGGACGATGCGAGCGCACACTGCGAATGGTTGCCAATACCTGGCGCCAGGCCTGCAAAAACGAAAGCTTGTCGTCCTTGCCTGCGACATGCTCCGGATGGCGTTCAGGCACCCACAGTAATACTGGCAAGCTGAATAATGCCCACCAGATACCCACTGACAAAAATGACCAGCGCATTGCCTCTTCCGGGCCGGCAAGACCAAACCACCCGGGATTCATGACCATCAGTACATTCGCTGTGAAGAGCAAAGCGCCGCCCAAGTAGCCAAGGGCAAACCCGTATGCAGATACCAAATCGAACTCGGACTCATCTGCTACGTTACTCAGCAATGAGTCATAGAAGGAATTGCCGCCAGCAAAACCAATATAGGCGAACCCATACAACACTACAGCGATCAACCATTGGCCCTCGGAAACCCAGAACAATGACGAGGTCATGGTGACACCCAGCAGCGCGAACATTGCCAGCATGCGCTTGCGATTCCCCTGCCCATCGGCCATTGCACCGAGAACCGGCGCTAATAGAGCGACAATCAAGCTCGCTGCGGCATTGGCAAAGCCAAGTCGAAACGTTGACACCACAGACTCGGCACCATCATTCCAATAACCAGCCAGAAGAATGGGCAAGAAGGCGGTAACAACCGTCAAAGAAAAAGCAGAATTCGCCCAGTCATACATGGCCCAGGCCACCACGTTCTTGCGGCTATAAACGGGACTCATTAGTAGTTAAGCTCTTTTGCAAAGACGATCGCATCTTCGCGCCCCTTAGCACTGCGGTAATAGTTTTTGCGTAAACCTACTTCATTGAAACCCGCACGGTGATACAAGTACTGCGCAGAATGATTTGAAGGCCTAACCTCAAGATACATTTGCTCGGCGCCCAGTTCACGTGCCTTAGAAATCAAAACATCAAGCATGGTATTGCCATAGCCCTTGCCCTGCAGCTCCGGGTCAACACATAGATTCAAGATATGAGCCTCACCAACCGCAACCGATAACATGCCATAAGCAAACACGGCACCGTAGCGTTCGAATACTATTCCGGAGTATCCCCCTCGCAGGCAATCACGAAATATATTCTCCGACCAGGGAAACTCGTAAGCTTTGGCCTCGATTGCAGCAACGACATCAATATCTGCCATCGTCATGGCGCGGACATCGTGCAAAAAATCGGGGACTGCCGCGCTCATAACTGTTGGTCAGAAACGAGCTGCCGGGCAAGCTGCAAGTCTTCCCAAGCTTTGCGCTTATCGGTCGGCTTTCGTAATAAGTAGCGTGGGTGATAGCTCACAACTACGGGCACCGAACTCGCCGAATGCACATGAACCTGTCCACGCAAACTGGCCAACGAAACGTCATCAGTAATGCCCAGCAACTCACGAGCTGCGGTAAGACCCAACGCAAGAATCAGCTTCGGCTGCTGCATTTCGATCTGAGCGGCTAAATGAGTGCCACAAGAACTCACTTCAATGGCCTGAGGTGGGCGCTCTTCTGCAGCATGACATTTAACGGCGTGCGTCAAATAAACCGCAGAACGCGACAGCCCGGTAGCAGCCAACATTTCGTCAAGCAAACGACCAGCCTGATCACTAAACGGCTCGCCGGAGGCATCATCCGGACCGGAAGGTGCCTCACCCACAACCATCCAGTCTGAATTGGTATCACCCGAGCCGAACACTGTCTGCGTCCGCAAGCTATGTAAATCACATTTATTACAAGCACTTACCTGCATACGCAATTCTGCCCACGCGTCCGCTGTTGCCGGCAGGCGTGGTGACCTAGTTGTCGGTATTACTGGCTCGGGAACAGCCGCAACAACCGGCTCTTCGATGACGGCTAAATCAAGCTCTGCTGCGGGAGGCTCTTCTGCGGAATCAATGCCCGCCCTATCGCGCAGATGCCATTGACGAATGCCCATGGCTTTAAGAATTTCTGAACGGCTGGCTGCGCTAGTCATTAGGTATCAGCAGCTAAAAAGAGACTTGGCAGGATAGTCCGGATGTTAATCGCTGCCGGTCTGATCATTACCGGCATCCGTAGCTTCGGGAACTGTCGATTTCTTAAGCTTACGCCAGACCCAATACAAGGGACCTGAAACCGTAAATGTCGCGGCAAGACAAAACAATACCAATGGAGGATTAAGGGCAATCAGCACAAACACCATAGGTACGACGATGATGTAAGTGAAGGAGACCTGTCTTCGGCTACGGATATCTTTAAAGCTGTAATACTCGAAGTGCGAGACCATTAACGCGCCCGCGGTCGCCGTGACCACAAACGCCAATATCAACGGTCCGCCACCAGACCAACCCAAATCGGTACCTAACCATACGAAACTTGCGACCAGTGATGCGGCAGGTGGACTCGGCAAGCCCTGGAAAAACTGACTGCTTGTCTTCTGTGAAACAACATTGAAGCGGGCAAGCCTGAGCGCCGCAGAAACGGTAAAAGTAAACGCAGCCAACCAACCCAGCTTGCCCCAGATAGGGCCATACTCAACGAGTCGTTCGATGCCCCACTGATACACCACAATCGCAGGTGCCAAGCCAAACGAAATCATGTCGGAAAGGCTATCGTATTCCTTACCGAAATCACTTTCTGTGTGCGTCAGGCGAGCTAGTTTGCCGTCAAGACCATCAAGTATCTGGGCGACAAAAATCGCAATAGCCGCCTTCTCAAAGTTACCGTCGATCGACGCAACAATGGCATAAAAACCTGCAAACAAAGCAGCTGTGGTCATCAGGTTCGGCAGCAGATAAATACCCTTGCTGCGGACAAGACCTGGTTTTTTCGGAGTATCCGACATAGGTAATAACTTCAGATAAAGACGAGCTTACGCCCTGTTAAGTGCTCCATATTGCCACGGCAGCCCTGCAAATTCATCCGGCAATAAACGGTAAGCGCATGCCCGGTCAACCAGAACAATGCGCTGGCGGGGACTTAGCAGGCGTTTATCGTTAGAATATCGCTCGCTAACCTCAATTCTAACCAACACAGTTAACTTATGCGCCTTTCTAAACTGCCCGTTACGACCCTTAAAGAAGTTCCTGCCGACGCCGAAGTCATCAGCCACCAGCTAATGCTGCGGGCAGGTCTGATTCGCCGACTCGCCTCCGGGCTATTCACCTGGATGCCACTGGGGCTGAAAGTACTGCGCAAAGTAGAGCAACTGGTTCGCGAAGAAATGGATCGAACCGGTGCATTGGAAATTCTGATGCCCGCGATTCAACCCGCCGAACTCTGGCGCGAAACCAATCGCTGGGATAAGTACGGTTCACTGCTGTTAAAAATCAATGACCGACATGGACGAGAATTTTGCTTCGGGCCAACTCATGAAGAAGTTGTCACTGATGTCGCACGCAAAGAACTGCGCAGCTACAAGCAACTACCTGTTACCTACTATCAAATACAAACCAAATTCCGTGATGAAATTCGCCCCCGCTTCGGCTTGATGCGGGCACGCGAATTCATTATGAAGGACGCCTACTCGTTCCATACTGATGAAGCGTCTCTCGAAGCGACTTACAACAGCATGTCTGAAGCGTATACCAATATATTCAACCGTATCGGTTTCCGATTCCGACCGGTGGATGCTGCCGGTGGCGAAATTGGTGGTTCCAAATCATGTGAATTTCACGTGCTCGCTGATTCCGGCGAAGACGGCATCGCATACTGTGACAATGACAGCTTCGCGATGAACGTGGAGCTCGCGCCAACGCTAGCGCCCGCAGGCACGAGACCTGCGGCCAGTGCAGACATGCAATCAGTACCCACCCCGGGTATGAAAACGATCGAACAGATTGCAGGCTTTCTTAAAGTTAAACCTTCGAAATGTCTGAAGACACTGCTCGTCGAAGCGGAAGATGATGGGCTCATCGCATTAATCATCCGTGGTGATCACGAGTTAAACCCTCTAAAAGCTGAAGCTATTGATGGCGTAAAAGCGCCGTTAACGATGGCAAGTAACGAACAGATAGAAGCCATTACCGGGATTGGTCCGGGTTTCGCGGGGCCCGTGAAGCTGAGCATGCCGGTGTGGGTCGATCATAGTGCCGCGTTTGTTGCCGACTTTGTCTGTGGTGCTA
>CBDTTT010000033.1:0-10606 GCA_965363345.1 uncultured Chromatiales bacterium | reverse complement strand
GGCTGAGTATGATTCAGTCCTGAAGGATATGCGCCTTCCTGATGGCACCTTGTGGCCAATGCCGATCACGCTTGATGTGAATGAAGAGTTTGCAGCTTCAGTTGCCGCAAATGAAAAGATCGCATTACGTGATGCCGAGGGCGTACTGATAGCCGTACTTGAAGTCAGTGACAACTGGGCCCCTGATAAGGACTCAGAAGCTGTTGCGGCCTTTGGCTCCAATGATTTCGCTCACCCTGCCGTTCATTATTTGCACAACATAGCAGGCAAGGTATATCTGGGCGGTAAGCTTACCGGCGTTGCAAAACCAACGCATTATGATTTTAAACTTTTGCGCGAAGATCCGGCGGAAGTTCGCGCCCGTTTTGAGAAGCTTGGCTGGCGTAAGGTTGTTGCATTCCAAACCCGTAATCCACTCCATCGCGCACATCAGGAGCTTACCTTTCGTGCCGCACGAGAAGTTGAAGCAAATCTATTGATTCAGCCTGTTGTTGGTATGACGAAACCAGGTGACATTGATCATTACACCCGAGTGCGTTGTTACGAGCACGTACTAGAAGAGTATCCCGAGCAAACCACCAGCTTAAGTTTGTTGAACCTTGCTATGCGTATGGCTGGCCCTCGCGAAGCTGTCTGGCATGCAATCATTCGCAAGAACTATGGTTGTACGCATTTCATTGTTGGTCGTGATCATGCAGGTCCGGGCAAGAATTCAGCAGGCGAAGATTTTTATGGGCCTTATGATGCGCAGGAGCTTTTCAAGGAACATGAAGAAGAGCTGAACATCACCATGGTGCCGTTCAAGATGATGGTCTATGTCGAGAACAAAGCTCAGTATGAGCCCGCTGATGAAACTGCAGAGGGCGATACCGTGCTTAATATTTCCGGTACCGAATTCCGCCGCCGCTTGCAGGAAGGCTTGGAGATTCCTGAGTGGTTCTCTTATCCGAAAGTTGTGGAAGAGTTGCGCCATTCTTATCCAGCGCGCCATAAGCAGGGTTTTACCGTATTCTTTACCGGCCTTTCGGGCTCAGGAAAATCAACAATTGCGAATGCGCTATTGGTGAAAATGCTTGAGAACGGTGGACGTAATGTGACTTTGCTTGATGGCGATGAAGTCCGCAAAAACCTGTCGAGCGAACTCGGTTTTTCACGTGAGCATCGTGATCTGAATATTACCCGTATTGGCTATGTAGCTAGTGAAATCACCAAGAATGGCGGTGTTGCTATCTGTGCTCCTATTGCACCTTATTCCGCTACTCGTCGTAAGGTCCGGGAAATGATAGCTCCTTTGGGTGGCTTCATCGAAATCCATGTAGCCACTTCATTGGAAACATGTGAAGCGCGTGATCGTAAGGGTTTGTATGCGAAAGCCCGTGCAGGAATTATTAAGGAGTTTACGGGTATCAGTGATCCTTATGAAGAGCCCGAGAATCCTGAAATGCGTATTCATACCGAAGAGATGGAGCCTGAATTGGCTGCACATCGGATTTTCGTGAAGCTTGAAAGCATGGGCTTTATCCGCTAGATAATATTTCTATATTGAGAACCTCACGGAAATCGTGAGGACGTTCTAAGATGTCAGGCAAGTTATATATAAAAACCTTTGGTTGTCAGATGAATGAGTACGATTCCGGCAAGATGGCGGACGTGCTCAATGACAGTCATGGGCTTGAGTTAACGCAGAACCCTGAAGAGGCTGATGTGCTGCTTCTGAACACCTGCTCTATTCGTGAGAAGGCTCAGGAGAAGGTTTTTTCTGAGCTTGGCCGTTGGCGTCCTTTAAAAGAAAAGAATCCTAAACTTGTTATCGGCGTTGGTGGTTGTGTTGCCAGCCAGGAAGGTGATGCGATTACCAAGCGCGCACCATTTGTCGATTTGGTGTTTGGCCCACAGACATTGCATCGTTTGCCCGAAATGCTGAATGAAAAACGACAGGGTGCTAAGTCTGTTGTTGATGTTAGCTTTCCTGAGATTGAAAAGTTTGATGCGTTGCCTGAGCCACGAGCAGAGGGCGCGACCGCGTTTGTGTCGGTGATGGAAGGTTGCAGTAAGTACTGTAGCTTTTGTGTAGTGCCTTATACCCGCGGCGAAGAAATCAACCGTCCTCTGGATGATGTGGTCAAAGAGGTGCTGTCTCTTGCATCCCAAGGGGTAAAAGAGATCAACCTGCTAGGTCAGAATGTGAATGGGTACCGCGGTGCTACTCACGATGGTCAGGTAGCTGATTTGGCTACGTTGATTCACTATGTTGCCGCTATAGATAGTATAGAACGAATTCGTTTCACTACTTCGCACCCGCTGGAGTTCGGCGACCGTCTTATTCAGGCATATGCTGATGTGCCTAAGCTCGCAAATTATCTACACCTTCCCGTACAAAGTGGTTCTGATCGTATCCTTGCAGCAATGAAACGCGGTTATACCTCAATTGAATTTAAGCAGAAGTTACGCAAGCTTAGAGAAGTGCGCCCGGACATCTGTTTGTCGACGGATATTATCGTTGGGTTTCCTGGCGAGACTGATGCTGACTTTGAGGCTACGATGAATTTGGTTGCCGATGTTGGTTTCGATCAGTCATTTAGTTTCGTTTATAGCTCGCGTCCGGGAACACCGGCAGCAAATCTTGATGACGACACTCCTCTGGAGGTGAAGCAACAACGACTGAAGATTCTGCAGACCCGTATAAAGCAGCAGGCACAGGAAATTAGTCGTGGCATGGTTGGTACAGTTCAGCGGGTACTGGTCGAGCGTACGTCTAAGAAAGACGATAGTCAGCTTGCCGGGCGTACTGAAAATATGCGCTGGGTTAACTTCGATGGGCATGCGTCGCTCATTGGTGGCTTTGTGGATGTGTTGGTAACAGAGGCTATGCCTAACTCCTTGCGTGGTAGACAGACAAGCCAGCAGGATGTGGCATAGTATGCTTATGAGCCCACGTTTCAGGATATCGATACTCACTTGAACCGGACACTTCAAACTCACGAACTCCTTCTTGAGCCGGCTAACAATGACATGCTCGCGAATCTCTGCGGGCAATTCGATGAACATCTGCGGCAGATTGAAGAGCGGCTTGGCGTGCAGATCAGCAATAGAGGCAACCATTTTCAGGTTGTCGGTCAGAAAGACCCCTCATTGGTAAGTATTAAAGTTATTAAGGAGCTTTATTCGCTCGCGGATAAAGAGCGGATTGATCCGCAACGTGTGCAATTGTATCTGCAGGAATCTGGAATGAATGAACCTGAAATAGCTATCGATAGCAGTTCTGATGTTTCTATTAAAACACCGCGTAAACACATCCGGCCACGAGGCCCGAATCAGCGCGAGTATATTAAGAGCTTGCGTGAAAATGATCTGAGTTTTGGTATCGGGCCCGCGGGTACCGGAAAAACTTTTATGGCTGTCGCAAGTGCTGTCGAAGCACTCGAACGTGATGATGTACGGCGTATCGTATTGGTGCGTCCCGCGGTCGAAGCAGGCGAGCGACTAGGGTTTCTTCCCGGAGATCTTTCTCAGAAAGTCGATCCATACCTTAGGCCTATGTATGACGCGCTTCACGAGATGCTGGGTTACGATAAAGTTGCCCGCCTGATCGAGCACAACATCATTGAGATCGCGCCATTGGCTTTCATGCGTGGCCGCTCTCTTAATGAAAGTTTCGTGATTCTGGATGAGGCCCAAAATACTACGGTTGAGCAGATGAAGATGTTTCTGACCCGTATGGGATTCGGTTCGCGGGCAGTTGTTACCGGCGATATCACGCAAATTGATTTACCCAGAGCAGAACTGTCGGGTTTGCGACATGTGATCGGTATTCTGGATGATATTCCCGGTATCGGGTTTAGCGTATTTTCTTCGAAAGATGTTGTTCGCCATCCGATGGTTCAAAGAATTGTTGAGGCTTATGATCGCTTCGAAAATGAGCAGAGCAATCAACGCATCACCAAAAGTTCAGAGAGTCGTGTCCCCGGTAATGACGACTAGTCACGCTTCATCATGAGCGCGAATATCCAAGTCGATGTGCAATGGGTTGCTGAAGGTGAGCAGTCATTCGCCCTCGTGGAAGTTGGTAGTTGGGTTCAGGCAGCATTTGATGTGGGTATTCCTGAAAGCATTCGTCATGATGAGTTGCTTCAGGTCGAGGATCTGACCGTCACGCTGCGGGTTGTTGATGAAGCTGAAAGTGCGGGCCTTAACGAGGGTTATCGTGAAAAGGCAGGTTCGACAAACGTCCTGGCTTTTCCTGCCGATGCCGTGTTTCCCGGTTTGGATATGGGGCCGGAGCAGGAGCTGGGCGACTTAATTGTTTGTTTGCCGATAGTGCGCCGCGAGGCGGATGGGCAGGGCAAGCAGCTGATTGCGCATTTCGCGCACATGATCGTTCATGGAACCTTGCATTTGCTGGGTTTCGACCATATTAATGATTCTGAGGCAGAGGCTATGGAAGCTCTGGAAGTGATCGCGCTGAGCAGCCTCGGGTATAGTAATCCTTACGAATTTATACAGGAATAAAGAGAGCTCATGGGAGATGATAGTTCCGAATCGCCGACGTGGATGGGACGGCTAAAGCAGGTGATGCACGGGGGGCCCGAGAGTCGCCAGGAGTTAATTGATTTAATTGGTAGTGACAAGGACTTGGCATTTCTCGATAAGCAGGAGCTTTCGATGTTACGCGGAGTTCTGCAGGTCTCATCCATGCAGGTCCGCGAGATCATGATCCCTCGTTCACATATGGTGGTTGTCGAACGCGATGCCCCGCGTGATGAATTGTTGAAAGCGATTGTCGAAAGTGGTCATTCGCGGTTTCCTGTCGTCGGTGAAGATCGCGACGAAGTGGTCGGAATGTTGTTGGCAAAGGACGTTCTGCGTTTTCTTGTTGAGTCACCCGGTGAGTCCTTCGATCTCGAAGGTTCTTTGCGTCCCGCAACCTTTATTCCGGAAAGTAAACGTCTTGATACCCTGCTCGAAGAGTTTAGAAATGGGCGCAACCATATTGCTATCGTGGTTGATGAATACGGTGGAATTGCGGGGCTGCTAACGATTGAGGATGTGTTGGAACAAATTGTTGGTGATATCGATGATGAACACGACAAAGAAGAGGCGGAACATATCGTCGAACTTGGTCCGAATAGTTGGCAGGTCCTGGCACTCACCCGTATTGAAGATTTTGATGAACATTTTTCCGTCAAGTTCGACGATGGTGAGTTTGAGACTGTAGGCGGCTTGGTGATGCAGGAGTTTGGTCGTCTGCCACGTAGGGGCGACAGTATTGTTGTTGGTGGCTTAAGAATTCGCGTCATTCAGGCAGATAGACGCAGAGTCTTCTCGTTGGAAGTGAGTCGCGAAGCATCGACCGAAGTAGCGGACTAAGGTATTCGTTTGGCTCTTGTTATTACAACGCGCGTTCGGCGGTTAGCTGCTCTTGCCTCCGGTGTTTTATTGCCTTTGGCATTTGCCCCATTCAATTTATTCTGGCTTGCGCCTATCTCTGTTGCCGCTTTGTTTTTCCTCTGGGAGGAGCAGTCGCCGCGTGAATCAGCCATTCTTGGTGTTTGCTACGGCATTGGTGTTTATACCTTAGGCACCTATTGGCTCTATATTAGTTTGCGTCAACTGGGCGGTGCTCCGATTCCGGTGGTTGCTTTGCTAATGTCAGCTCTGGTTTTTGCCATGAGTTGTTATATGGCGCTAACAGGGGCGTTAATTTCACTTCTTGCACCCAGGTCTGATGTGCTCCGGTGGTTGCTGGTAATGCCGGCAATATGGGTTTTAGTCGAATGGCTGCGCGGCTGGTTTCTGACCGGGTTTCCATGGCTGAGTTTAGGTTATAGCCAGACAGATACGCCGCTAGGCGCATGGGCTCCGGTGCTTGGCGTGCATGGAGTAAGTTGGGTGTGCGCCTTGTTAGCAGGCCTGATCATTTGCATTCTTCGCGGTGGCCGGCGCCTGGGCTTTGCTTCTGTCGGAGGAATAATCGTTATTGCGTTGGTCTCTTTGCAGTTGCAAAGCACCCGATGGACGACGCCACGCGAGGGGTCGCTTAATGTCAGCCTGGTTCAGGCGGCAATACCTCAGGAGCTGAAGTGGTCGTCAGCGCAACGTCAGCCCACTCTCGATTTTTATCGCGATACCACTTTGGCGCTTCGGGATCAGGATCTTGTGATCTGGCCAGAAGCGGCAATACCTGCCTTGCCATTTGAGGTCATTTGGTTCCTCGATGATATGGACGAGGCAATGGCGGAACGGGGCACTCAGTTATTCTCAGGTATTTTAACTTTTGACCCGAAGAGGGGTGAGTTTAAGAACACTCTGATGGGTATTGGCGCATATAAAGGCGAGTACTATAAGCGTCATCTGGTGCCCTTCGGTGAGTATTTTCCAGTACCCGATTTTATTCAGCATTGGTTGCGACTGATGAATTTGCCATCCGAAGACATTGTTGCCGGTGCAGATTTGCAAAAGCCACTCATGGTCAATGGCGTGCCGATTGCCCCGACAATTTGTTATGAGGTGGCATTTGGTGCAGAGCAACTCGGTTTCTTTCCTGAGGCTGAACTGCTGCTCAATGTCAGTAATGACACGTGGTTTGGTGATTCAATTGCACCCCATCAACATTTACAGATGGCCAGAATGCGTGCGATGGAAACGGGTCGACCAATGTTGCGTGCAACCAATACAGGCATTACAGCTTTAATTGGGGCGGATGGCACGGTGGCCCAGCAGATTCCGCAGTTCACGCCAGGTGTTTTGAGTACAAGTGTGCACCCCTATATGGGTATTACGCCCTATATCCGCTTCGGTAACTGGCCCGTTGTGCTGTTATCCCTATTGCTGGGTTTTGCCTCTATCCTGCGCCAAAAAGCTACTATTTAGCAGGCTTTCATGGCTATATCTGCCGCTCTACGCCCCGACTGGTGTATTCTTGCCGGTCAGTTAAGTGAGCGAGAGAGAACAGTGCAGGATCGTCCCTATAATCCGGCGGAAGTCGAGTCTTTGGCCCAGAACTTCTGGGAAGAAAAACAAACATTTAAAGTCACCGAAGACCCCGAGCTAGAAAAGTTTTATTGTCTTTGTATGTTTCCGTACCCGAGTGGGCGCTTACATATGGGGCATGTACGCAACTATTCTATCGGTGACGTGATCTCCCGTTACCAGCGAATGCTAGGTAAAAATGTACTGCAGCCGATGGGCTGGGATGCTTTTGGATTGCCTGCCGAAGGTGCTGCAATCAAGCATGGCATGGCTCCCGCCAAATGGACACACGAAAACATTGCTTATATGCGAGACCAGTTAAAGAGACTGGGCTTTGGGTATGACTGGGACCGAGAGCTTGCTACCTGTGAGCCCGAATACTATCGCTGGGAGCAGTGGCTCTTCGGCCGGATGCTGAAGAAGCAGTTGGCGTATAAGAAAAAGGCCGTCGTTAACTGGGATCCGGTTGACCAGACTGTACTCGCTAATGAGCAGGTTATTGACGGCAAAGGTTGGCGTTCCGGCGCTACCGTTGAACGTCGCGAAATCCCCCAATGGTTCTTTCGTATTACTGATTATGCCGAAGAGCTTTTGACAGAACTTGATGATCTTGACTGGCCTGAGTCGGTCAAGATTATGCAGCGCAACTGGATTGGCAGATCCGAGGGTGTTGAGGTTGAGTTTGGCGTGGAAGGCAGCGATGACTCGTTGCGTATTTACACGACCCGCCCGGATACTTTAATGGGTGTGAGCTACATGGCTGTTGCCGCAGAGCACCCGCTTGCAGTTGAAGCTGCTTCCGCCGACCCTGAATTGCAGGCATTCCTTGCAGAATGTGCACAGAGTGCCGTGTCCGAAGCGGTTGTTGAAACCATGGAAAAGCTGGGCAAACCACTGGGTATCAACGCTATTCACCCCATAACGGGCGAGCCCGTTCCAGTTTGGGTCGCAAACTTTGTGCTTATTAGCTATGGAACCGGCGCGGTAATGGCTGTTCC
Organism: uncultured Chromatiales bacterium; assembly: GCA_965363345.1. Taxonomy (GTDB): domain Bacteria; phylum Pseudomonadota; class Gammaproteobacteria; order Steroidobacterales; genus JABIQA01. The sequence continues at coordinate 2,639 of CBDTTT010000033.1, read as the reverse complement.
GGCCCATGACCAGCGTGATTACGAGTTTGCCAAAAAATACGGCCTACCTATTAACCAGGTTGTTGCTCCATCTGATGCTGCTGGCGGCGACATGGAAACTGCTGCATTTGTTGATAAAGGCGTGTTGATCAACTCGGGTAAATATGACGGCCTGAGTTCTGCCGATGCATTTTCTGCGATTGCAGAAGATTTAGAAGCAGCCGGAAACGGTGAGCGTCAAACCAACTATCGTTTGCGTGATTGGTTAATTTCCCGACAGCGTTACTGGGGCGCGCCAATCCCTATTGTTAATAGTGGCGGCGAACAAAAATCGGTTCCCGATGATCAGCTTCCGATTGTATTACCCGCTGAAGTTGAGTTGGATGGCAGTGGTTCACCACTGGCACGTATGCCGGGATTTTTCGAAACAACTGACCCCGATACCGGTGCTGCGGCACGCCGTGAGACAGATACCTTTGATACGTTTATGGAATCGTCGTGGTACTACGCTCGCTATTGTTGCCCCGATAGTGCTGACGCCATGCTCGATGAGCGCGCGAATTATTGGCTGCCAGTCGATTTATATATCGGCGGCGTTGAGCATGCGATTCTGCATTTGTTGTATGCACGTTTTTATCACAAGGTTATGCGCGATGAAGGTCTGGTTAGTTGCGATGAGCCTTTTACCCGCCTTTTGACTCAGGGCATGGTGCTTAAAGATGGCGCGAAAATGTCGAAGTCGAAAGGCAATACAGTTGATCCGGAGGAGCTGATTAACGAATATGGTGCCGATACGGTTCGCTTGTTTGTGATGTTTGCTGCTCCGCCAGAGCAGTCACTTGAATGGTCTGATGATGGCGTACAGGGCGCTTTCAGGTTCCTGCGCCGCTTATGGACCAGAACACATGAACATGCTGAAGCCGGTCGACCTGCAGGAGTTATTCAGCATGACGCTCTAAAGCCTTACCAGAAAGAGTTGCGTAAGAGCGTGCATTCGACAGTAGTGAAAGTAAGCGACGATATAGGGCGTCGTTATACGTTTAACACAGCCATTGCCGCGGTCATGGAATTGTTGAACCTGATCAATAAGTACAAGGTAAGTGATGATACTGACCGACTTCTGATCCAGGAGGCGCTTGAGCGGGTTGTGCTGATGTTGTCACCGATTGTTCCGCATATCTGTCATCAGTTATGGGAAGTTCTGGGCCATGATAGCTCTATTGCTACTGAGGCCTGGCCACAGGCAGATTCTGCTGCTTTAGTTTCGGATAGTGTTCAACTGGTTGTACAGGTCAATGGTAAGCTCAGGGCTCGCATCGAAGTTCCTGCTGATGCATCAAAAGATGATATGCAAGCTGCTGCGTTGGCTGATGAGAATGTGCAGCGTTTTATTGGTGACAGTGACTTGCGCAAAGTAATTGTGGTTCCGGGTAAGTTGGTAAATGTGGTTATTTGATATGACATTGTTGCGATGGATTCCACTGGCTTTGGTCGTATCACTGTCGGCTTGCGGTTTTCGCCTGGAAGGCAGTGGTACCTTGCCGCCGGCGTTTTCGCAAACCTATATCCAGGCGGAAGATAGATACACTCCGTTTTATCAGAATCTGACTAGTTCTTTGCGTCAGCGTGGAGTGGTTATCGCGAAAAGCCCGTCATCTGCAGGTGCGGTTATAAAAGTGATATCTGACTCATCGGGTAAGGATGTCACAGCGGTGTCCTCGACTAATATTCCGCTTGAGTATCAGGCTTACTACAACGTGAATTATTCGGTAACTGTTGGCTCTACAACATTGCTGGAACCAGCGACTATCTCATTGGTGAATCGTTACGAGTACGATGCAACCAAGGTGCTGGGTAAAGAAGAAGAATTCGATATGTTGAGGGCATCTCAAGCAAAGGATATCTCCAGACAAATACTTATCCAATTGTCGAAATTATAGCCCTGCGGACGCAGCGGTTACTGGTGTGCAGTAAGCAGTATGAGGAAAGCATTTTTTCGTTATCTGGCCTATGGCCTGTTTGTCGCACTCACCGCATACAGCGTTATGCGGATGTCATATTTGCTGCCCGGAAGTCTCTGGCTTGATGTCACCGTTGATGTTTTTGCGACCAGTGAGTTTTCCCCGATAGAACAGTTGCAGCACGCATCTATTATTGCGTGTATGTTTATTTTTGCGTGGATTGCCAGTAGAGATCGCTTGCGGCGTCCGATGGCGTTGGGTTGGGTTACCTTGTTCGGACTATTTCTGGTCAGAGAGCTCGACTACGTATTTGATACCTATTTGGTCGATAATCTGTGGCAGGTTGTGTGTGCAATTATTCTTTCATTTTCAACGGTTTATATTTATCGGCACCAACGCCGTTTTGTAAATGGCTGGCGTCGTTCATGGCCTTCAGCGGGGCTCGGGATGGTCTTAGCAGGATTACTACTGCTGGTGCCGTTTACGCAGATAGTGGTAAGTAACCAGTTGTGGGTTGCGGTGATGGGTGATGCCTACGTGCGTGTCGCAAAAATAGCGGCAGAAGAGTTAATGGAGCTAGGGGCCTATTTGTTAATGCTCATCGGTAGTATCGAGTTTCTGTACTCATGGTCGCGTTTGCCGCAGACGAAACTAATCGGGGCGCTTCCGAAGAAGCGCCCGCGGCGTAAAAAAGTTAAA